>DASQYE010000378.1:0-2990 GCA_035639355.1 Pyrinomonadaceae bacterium | reverse complement strand
TGAAGGCGATGGAGGGCGGCAATGGCGGTTTATGAGCACACCTACAGGCCCTACGCGGGCGAAGTGACGCCCACCTGGTCGCGCTTCCTGATTATCCCGCGCCACGCCTTGCAGAGCGTCTTTCAGTCTAAGTTCTTCATAGCATTCTTCATCGCCTGCCTCATCTATCCCTTGATCGCGGCGATCGTTATCTATCTTCCGCACAACGAGAGCGCGAAGACGATCATGAAGATGACGATCGGCGACCTGATTCCGATCGACGCCGATTTCTTTTACACGTTCGTCGCCGTGCAGGGATTTTTCGGATTCTTCCTGAACCTGCTGGTGGGCCCGCCCCTCATTTCGCGCGACCTGTCTAACAACGCGCTGCCGCTCTACCTGTGCCGGCCCTTCACGCGCGCCGAATACGTGCTCGGCAAAATGTCTGTCGTCGTGCTGCTGCTTTCGGTCATCACCTGGATTCCGGGCCTTCTGCTCTTCCTCTTCCAGTCTTACCTTGGGGGGACTGAATGGTTCAGGCAGAATCTTTATATGGCGGGCGCGATCTTTCTGGGAAGCGTCGTCTGGATTCTGATACTCGCGCTGCTGTCGCAGGCCATCTCGGCTTTAGTCAAGTGGCGATTAGCGGCGAGCGCGGCCCTGCTCGCCATCTTCTTCATTCCGTCCATCTTCGGAGAGATCATCAATAACATCTTTTTCACGCGCTGGGGACACCTGCTTTCCTTGCGCGCCATGATAAGGGCCGTGTGGGCCGGGCTGTTCGGAATCTTTGAACGCCAGACCGGACACATAGAGGGAATGGTCAACGGGCGTTACCTGAATATCGTACTGATAGAGCCGCCGGTTTGGACGGCCTGGCTGGTGCTCTCGCTGCTGGCGGCCGTGTGCATGCTGGTGATCGCGCGCAGGGTGCGTGCCTACGAGGTGGTGCGCGGATGAAAGAAGCCTCACAAAATCTGATCGTCTTCGACGATGTCTCGAAATTCTACGGCGAGATTCTGGGCGTCAACCGCGTCAATCTCTCTATAGCGCCGGGCATCACCAGCCTGGTCGGGCCGAACGGTTCGGGCAAGACGACCTTGATGAACCTGAGGACGGGGCTGCTGCGTCCGACGCGCGGGCGTATCAGCATCTTAGGGATAGAGCCCGACCAGCCCGAACAGCTTTTTCGCAAGCTGGGCTACTGCTCGCAGTTCGATTCCTTTCCGGGCGGGCTGACGGGTCGCCAGTTCATAAGCTCTTTTCTGGGCGTCAACGGCTACGCGCGCGCCGAGGCCGAAGAGTTGAGCGCGAGCGCGCTAGAGCGCGTCGGCTTGCAGGAGGCGGCCGATCGAAAAGTGGCCGGTTACAGCAAGGGGATGCGCCAGCGCATCAGGTTGGCCCAGTCGATCGCGCACGGGCCGTCGGTGCTGATTCTGGACGAGCCCCTGAACGGTCTTGACCCTATGGCCCGCGCCGAGACCATAAATCTTTTTCGCCACCTGGCGGCCGATGGTCTGCACCTGGTTATCTCAAGCCACATCCTGCACGAAGTCGATATGATGTCAGATCAGGTGGTGCTCCTGAATAACGGCTACGTCGTCGCCGAGGGAGATATTCATGGCGTGCGCGACGAGATGGAAGAGCACCCGATGCAGATTCTTATCCGTTGCGACCGCCCGGCCCTTTTGGCCGCGCGCGTCTTCGAACAGAACGCGGTCGTCGAAGCGCGTATGCACGCCGACGCTCAGGGACTCTTCGTCAAAACGCGCGACCCGGACCAGTTCTATCTATTGCTGAATCGAGTGGTCCTGGAAAACAGTCTGAACGTCGAATCCGTGGCCCCGGTTGACGATGATCTGAACGCCGTCTACCAGTATCTGATCGGTTCAGAAGGAGGCAACCCGTCATGAGCAGCAGGACTGAGGCGGCGACCGTCGCGAAGCCCGCAGAGGGGTTGCCCTGGGCTCTCTGGGCGCGGCAGATTCTAGCCATCCTCAAGCTCGAAGTGAAGAAAAATTTCTGGGGCCGCCGTGCGATACTTATCTACCTGCTGGCGCTTCTGCCTGTGCTTCTGTTCGCGGCGATCGCCCTCGTCCCGCCCGACCCTGGAGGCCGCAGCGATCCGGCGTTCCTCAATATGATGTTCGCCAACATCTACGAGATACTGATACTGAGGACGGTGGTATTTTTCGGCTGCGCCTGGATTTTTATGAATCTCTTCCGGGGTGAGGTGGTTGACAGGAGCCTGCATTATTACTTCCTGGCGGCGCTCAGGCGCGAGGTGTTGTTGGCCGGAAAGTATCTTTCCGGTTTGCTGACCTCGTTGATTCTCTTCGTGACGGCGACGTTTTTTTCGCTTATCTTGCTCTACCTGCCGCTGGGCTACAGGGCCACCATGCAGCAGCTTTTGGAAGGCCACGGCCTGCGCTACGCCGCCATCTATCTGGCGGTCACGGCCCTGGCGTGCGCTGGCTACGGCGCTGTCTTCCTCCTGATAGGTCTGCTTTTCCGCAACCCCATAATCCCGGCGCTGGCCGTCTACGGCTGGGAGTTCATCAACTTTCTGCTTCCGCCCCTGCTCAAAAAGCTGAGCGTCATACACTACCTGCAATCGCTCACGCCGCTTCCTCTCTCCGAGGGGCCGTTCGCAATCGTGGCCGAGCCGACTCCGGCATGGGTCTCGATCCCGGCGCTTCTGCTCATGGCCGCATTGGTGCTGGTGTTCGCGAGCCTTCAGATACGAAGGATGGAGATCAGGTACGGAGGCGAATAAAGGCAAAAGGAAAAAGGCAAAGGGTGAAAGTCAAAGAAGACAGGCCGGTTGATTTCGGTTTCTCCTTTTGCTTTTTCCTTTTTCCCTTTGCCTTTATTTGAGGACGGTGCTTTGCGAGGCGAAGACTTGCCAGCGCCCGTCGCGCTTCGTAAACGAGTCTGTGAATTGCTGGCGCTCTACCATGTCGCGCGCCTTAAAGGTAATGATGCCGGTCAGGGTGTCGACGTTCTTGGTG
>DASQYE010000377.1:0-4737 GCA_035639355.1 Pyrinomonadaceae bacterium | reverse complement strand
TTCCACGGCTCCGTGGGGATAACTGGCAAGCGTGACGACGCCGCAACCGACATCGATTACTTCGTCGGCCCCTCGATCAGCGTCCTCAGAGGACTACTGTTCTTTTCGGGCGGCCTTTACATCGGGAAGCAACAGAGGCTCGCCGGAGATGCTTTCCTGGGTGCGAAAATAGAGAAAGACGACACCGTACCCGTCGTCAAAGAATATCACTCCAAACCGGGGTTCAGCGTGACGTTCAGGATCTTCCCACTTCCGGACTGAGAGCCTGTCAAACGTGAGCCGGTGGAGGAGTGCGGCCGGGCAACTGCCTTTCTCTATGCTTTAGGAGGAGGAATTGTCTTGAGCAAGAATCGTGCGAAGCCTAAAAAGGGTAAAGACAAGCAGGCTAGTGCCCGCGCTGCGAGGCAGGTGATCGTCACCCATGCGCCTCCCGCAAAAGCCGCCTCCAGGCGGAAGCAGCAACCGGCGCGACTCGCACAACAGTCTCTCGTCGAGAATTCACTTTATAAGCTCGAAGACTTGGCGGGTGTGAAAGAGGAGTGGTCAGATCGGCTACTCCTGCCCGGAATCAGCCGGGCTGCCCGTCCCACGTCAACGGCTGTCAGCTTCAAACCTACGGACAATGTTGTGGCCATCGGCATCGGCGAGAAATTTGTCGCCGGTAAACCGACCGGCGTGCTGGCCCTTAAATTTCTGGTCAGGTCGAAGAAGGAGAGAAATCTGGTGCTCTCAAAGCACCTCTTGCCTACCAGCGTGCGAGGGCTTCCCGTAGATGTCGAACAGGTGGGAACGTTCCGCGCTTCCAACACAGAGCCCAACCCCAGGGTAGAGATGCGCCCGGCCCGGCCCGGTTGTTCGGTAGGGTTCAGGCCGCCAACTGGCGGTTTTGCCGAAGTGGGGACGTTCGGGGCCCTGGTAAAGAGGGGTAACTCCCTCTTCATACTGAGTAACAACCATGTCCTGGCAGATGAGAATAATCTCCAGCCCGGCGCTCCTATATTTCAGCCGGCCATACTCGACGACACTAACTTCGGGAATCACCAGATAGCGAGACTATTCTCTTTCGCGGCGCTGCTGCACGGCGCGCCCAACAGGATCGACTGCGCGATAGCTGAAGTTACAAATCCAAGCCTTGTTTCTAATTCCATCCTACACATCGGTGCGCCTTCAGGAACAACCGCGCCATCGATTGGAATGCCGGTTCACAAGTTCGGGAGAACTTCCGGCTACTCCGTCGGCAGCATCTCGATGATTGGCACTGACGCCCGACTTCAGTATGACACGGACATATTTCTGTTTAAAAATCAGATGATTATCAGGTCGTCCACAAACCACAACTTCTCCGAGAAGGGTGATTCAGGTGCGCTCGTTGTCCAGCGTGTCACGCAGAGGGCTGTCGGCCTGCTGATCGGGCGGGCCAGCGACGGCACGTCCGGAGTTGCCACTCCCATTAATGAGGTCTTGCAGGCGCTAAATGTCACCCTGGCCTGAGCCTGTAAAGGCGAAAAGGGTCAGGAACCGGGTCCAACATTCCTTTACCTTTTCAAGCTCTGGTTCACATCATCAATACGTCCGACGGCTGCCTTATTCATTTAACTTATGCCACTTTCAGTTCGGCGCAGCATTGTGCGCAGCGTGTGGCCTTGAGCGGGATGGTCGATAGACAGTAGGGGCAGTCCTTTGTGGTCGGCCCGGCGTCGGTGGCCTGTTTGCTCTTGAGCCTGTTGACGGCGCGGACGATCAGAAAGACCACGAAGGCGACGATTAGGAAGGTGATGATGTCGTTGACGAGCGCGCCGTAGGCGATGACGGGAGCGCCCGCCGCCTTGGCTTCGGCCAGCGATCTATAGCTGCCGCCGGACAGGTCATAAAACTTATCCGTAAAATTCACACGGCCCGTCAGCAATCCTATGGGCGGCATGATGACGCCATCGACCAGCGTCGTCACGATCTTGCCGAAGGCCGCGCCTATGACGACCGCGACGGCCAGGTCTACGACGTTCCCGCGCGCGATGAACTCCCTGAACTCCTTGAACATCCTCGGCCCTCCTTTCCACCCGTCGAGCAATTCTGATAAACGTCGAGCGACCAAAGCGCCGAGCTTAGGCTTACCCGCATTGGCAGGTAAGCACACAGCCCGCGCCCGGTCGCTCGTCCTGGTTTCTCTAACTGTGGGCCAATGCCGGACGGCACCGCCACATGTCCCGCATCGGTTCTAACTCTAAGGCGTATTTGCCGTCGGCATGCCCGGCATCGCGCCCATGCCTCCGGCGGCCATGATAAGGATGAAATAGAGGACGAGCAGGGCAGTCCAGATATACATGATATTCCTGAAGCCGAGCCTGCCTGAATTCATCCATCCCCAGATGAACGCCCAAAGGCTGCAAATGAAGCCGAGGATGGCCATAAGAGCGCCGCCGTTCTGGAACATTTTGATGAGCACGATGATCCAGCAGACAATACTGCCTAAAAGACAGAGTAGAGCCAGTATTGCTAAGATGTTCATTATTCTGAGCCTCCGTGTGTTTGATGGTTGAAAATCTTACGATGAGCCTTTCCGCTGGCCGAGCCACGCGGAGAGCCTCACGTGAAAAAGCGACAGTCGAGCCCGACAGCTCGGTTCCAGCTGACGGCGTTCGGATTTCGTCACCGCTCCCATTAATTACAGCGCCCGCTGGCGGCTGCGCTCTTCGATTGATTTATCAATTGCGTGACGGTATCAACCAGCTCGAAAATATCTCCCGGCTTGGCGATGTAGGCTTGCGCTCCGGCGCTGATGCCGATCTCGCGGTCGGATTCGTGGGCCGCCGCCGAATAAAAGAGTATCGGAGTGGACGCGTCGAACTGGCGTATATGGCGGCACATCTCGACGCCCGTCCCGTCCCGGAACCGGCCGCTCAAAAGATACAGGTCGAAGCGCTTTCTGCGGGCCAGTCGCAATCCGTCGGCGACGGTCGCGGCCGCCTCTACTTCGTAATCCGATCGCCTGAGCAGGAGGCTGAGCAGGTGTCGCGTGTCGTCGTGATCTTCGGCGCAGAAGACGCGGCGTTTTATTGTCAGCATTCAAAGTTCCGATCAAAATTGCCCTGAGCGGACAGAACTATTATTCGGCAGCGGCAAACGCTCTACGGGGCCGCTGTTTCAACCGCCCTTGATGATGGATCTATCAGGTAAGGCTCTTCGGAGCAGGGCATGCGCCCGCCTAGAAATTATGGCGCGCACATTAGCACAAGCCGGAGCGGGTGACAAGATATTTTACAGGATGTGACGAAAGCTCCAGGGTGGGCCCGGCGTGTAGGTGAAGATTACATGCTTAGCGGGCCCGACGGGCCATGCTCGCCACGACCTCGACCAGCTTGGAGGGCGCGATCGGCTTCGGCAGGTGTACTTGAAACCCTGCGCCGAGCGCTCGCTGCCTGTCCGTTTCTCTGGCATAGGCGGTCAGCGCCACGGCGGGCAAATCTGCGCCCCGCCCACCGGCCAGCGCCCGCACTTTTCCGATCAGCGCGTAGCCGTCCTCGCCCGGCATCCCTATGTCACAAACTAGCACGTCAGGCTTCTCGCGCTCGATGGCCGCGAGGGCTTTCTCGGCCGAAGCCGCAGTGAGAACGGTCGCGCCGCATTGCACCAGCACGGTCTCTATCAGGTCGCGCGCGTCCTCTTCGTCATCGACGACGAGCACGCACAGGTCTTCAAGCTCACGGCCCGCGCCATACTCGGACGGGTCTTTATCGGAGAGGCGCAGGGCCGGCGCGCTGCGGTGGCCCGTAGCCGCGACCGCAACTGCGACCGGAAGCCTGACGGTGAAGGTCGCGCCGAGACCTTCGCCCCGGCTCGAAGCCTCTACCGTGCCGCCGTGCAGCTCGACCAGGTGGCGCACGAGCGCCAGCCCCAGGCCGAGTCCTCCGTACGCCCTAGTGCTGGTACTATCGGCCTGGCGAAAGCGATCAAAGACGTGAGGCAAAAACGCATCGCTGATGCCTATGCCCGTATCCCTGACCACGATTTGCGCATGAGTATTCACACGCTCAAGCGCGACTTCGACATGCCCCTTCGCCTGTGTGAACTTGATGGAGTTTGAGAGCAGATTCCAGACGACCTGTTGTAAGCGGTCGGCGTCGCCGGCGACCATCGCCGAGCGATCGAGTGTGGCAGTCAACCGCACGCCCTTGGCGTCGGCGGCCGGACGCACGCCGTCAATGGCCGCCTCGATCACGGCCGCCAGGTTGGTGGGCTCGACTTCCAGGCGCAGCTTGCCCGTAATGACGCGCGACACGTCGAGCAGGTCTTCGACCAACTGGGCCTGTGAGCGTGCGTTGCGTTGTATGGCGTCGAGCGCACGCGCGGAGGTCTGATCGTCCAGGCTGCCCGCTTGCAGCATGTGAGCCCAACCCAGGATCGATGTCAGAGGCGTGCGCATCTCGTGCGAGAGCGTCGCGAGGAATTCATCCTTAATGCGGTTGGCCTCGGCCAACTCCTCGGCCCGCAGCCGTAGCGCATCCTGTAATCGCTTGCGCTCTGTTATGTCGCGCGCGATGCCCGTGAAAAAGTGTTTGCCCTCGCGCACGAATTCGCCGAAGGAGAGTTCGAGCGGAATCTCTCGCCCGCTTTTGTGCAGGCCCGGCAGCTCCACCGACCGCCATGAAATATGTTTGCGGCCCGTCCTCACGTATCTATCGATGCCCAGGCGATGAAGGCGGCGCAGATATTCGGGCATCAGCATGGTCAATTGGCTTC
>DASQYE010000376.1:0-4048 GCA_035639355.1 Pyrinomonadaceae bacterium | reverse complement strand
CGAAGATGGCGGCCACGCCCATCACGAGGTGGAAGTGCGCGAGCACGAAGTACGTGTCGTGCATCGAGAGGTCGAGCGAGGTCTGGCCGAGCACGAGCCCCGTGATGCCGCCCGCGACGAAGAGCGAGACGAAGCCGACGGCGAACATCATCGCCGTCGTGAAGCGTATGCGGCCGCCCCAGAGCGTGCCGAGCCAGTTGAAGGTCTTGATGGCCGAGGGCACGCCGATCGAGAGCGTCAGGATGGAGAAAGCCATCCCCGAATAAGGGCTCATGCCGCTCAGGAACATGTGGTGGCCCCAGACGAAAAAGCCGAGCAGGCCGATGCCGAACATGGCGAAGACCATCGCGCGGTAGCCGAAGACGGGCTTGCGCGCAAAGGTCGCCAGAATGTGCGAGGTCGCGCCCATCCCCGGCAGGATGGCTATGTAGACCTCCGGGTGGCCGAAGAACCAGAACAGGTGCTGCCACAGGATGGGAGAGCCGCCCTTGTGATTCGTCAGAAGAGTGTCGCTGACGACCAGCCCGCCGGGAATAAAGAAGCTCGTCTCGGCAACGCGATCCAGGAGCAGCAGTATGCCGCCGCCCAAGAGCACAGGGAACGCAAGCAACGCCAGCACGGCCGTAGTAAACCAGGCCCAGCACGTTAGCGGCATCCTCATCAAAGCCATTCCGCGACAGCGCATATTCAGTAGCGTCGTGATGAAATTGAGGGCGCCCAAAAGCGAGCCGACGCAGAATATGGCGATGCTGATGATCCAAAGGTTCTGGCCCGCGCCCTGGCCCGGGCCGGCGCGGCCCCCGAGCGCGCTCAAGGTCGGATAGGATGTCCAACCGCCTATGGGCCCGATCGTGCCGCTCGCTTTGACGCCGAACCATCCGGCCACAGTGTTGCTGCCCTCGACGAAGATGGCCAGGACAAGGACAAGGAAACCGAGCAGCGTCACCCAGAAGGACATCATGTTCAGATTCGGGAACGCCATATCGTCGGCCCCGATCTGAATCGGCAGGAAATAGTTTCCGAATCCGCCCTGCGGCGCGGTCGTCAGCACGAAGAAGACCATCATCGTTCCGTGCATCGTCACCAGCGAGAGATAAAATTCCGGCAGCATCACGCCGTCCTTCGCGCCCAGCGAGAAGATAGAGCCGAGCGCCGGCCAGGCATGCTCGGGCCAGGTGAGACGCAGGCGCATCAGTACGGACAGAAACATCCCTACGAAGACGGAAACGAGCGCCAGCAAAATGTACTGGATGCCGATCACCTTGTGATCGATGCTGAAAATATACTTGCGTATGAAGTTGGTCGGGGCGGGATGGCGATGCACCCCCGCATGAGCCTCGTCGTGAGCCTCGCCCTCTACCCCGTGAGTCGTCTCTACTTCTGCCATTGCCCTTCTCCTTATCGCCTCAGCCCCCACTTCCGCCAGCCCTAATACTTACCCTGAGGCAGTGGATACTTCTTGAGCAAATCATTCATTCTCGACTGGAACTTCGCCTGGGGGAGGGCCATCAGCTCCGTGTGCTCGTTCTCGGGCAGCACGAGCATGTTGGCCCTCATCTTGTAGTGAAGCTGCCCGCACAGCTCCGCGCACGCGACTTCGTACTGCCCGACCTGGTTCGCCGTGAAATGGAACTTGATGTTCATGCCGGGCACAACGTCCTGCTTGATGCGAAGCTGCGGAACCCACAGGTCGTGCGTCACGTCCTTCGAGCGCATGGTCAGCTCGACCGTGCGATTCAGGGGTACGATCAGGGTCGAGACGACCGAGTCATCCTTAGAGTTCGGGTCCTGGTCGTCGAGCCCTATGAAGTTGAGCGAGGAATCGCTAATCAGCTCCGGCTTCGTGCCCCCGAGCTTACTGTCGGCCCCCGGATAATGAAAATTCCATTGAAACTGCTGGGCGACGACCTCTATCTTGAAGGCGTCGGCCGGGGCCGACTGGAAATGAAGCCGCGCCCAAACGCGCTGGCCCATCACGGCGAGCCCTATGAAGATGACGGCCGTTATCACCGTCCACACTATCTCAAGGCGATTGTTGCCGTGCGAGTAGGTGGCGCGCTCCGCGCTCTGGTTGTCGCGATAGCGCCAGAGCGTATAGCCGAGCCCTATCTGCGCGGCGCTGAAGGCCAGCCCGACGATGATGATCGTAATCAGGAACTGGCTGTCGATGCCCGGCCCGTATTCGGAGATCGAGGGCGGAAACCACCACCCCGCGAAAAACAGGCCCACGGAGCCGAGCGTCAGAAGCCAAATCAATATCGCCAGTGCGCGCCCCATCTAGTCAGTTCTCCTTTGAGTCCGAAAAGGTCGGCCGCCAACGGCCGAAACGGAAGCGACTAACTGTCGGCCGCTCCCTACGCCAACTCTGCTCGCACGCCGCCCGCTCACCGGTTTAAAACCATCAAGGCAAACAGCAGCGGCAGGTAGAGCACGGAGGCCAAGAGTAGACGCCGCGCCTGCTGTCTCGATTTTGAGATCGCCGCGCGAATGCTGCTGTAGAGAAACAGCACGCCGAGCACGGCTGCGCCGTAAAAGTAGACCGCGCCGGAAATCCCCAGGGCCGTCGGAAGCAGGCTGACGGGCAGCAGCAGCAGCGTATAGATGACTATCTGCTGCGAAGTAATGCGGCCCTCGGGCTCGACCACGGGCAGCATCACTATACCGGCGCGCCCGTAATCCTCCCTGTACATCCAGGCGATTGCCAGGAAATGCGGGAACTGCCATAGAAACAGGATCGCAAACAGCACCCAGGCTTCCATCCCGATTGCGCCACGGGCCGCAGCCCAGCCCATCAAGGGCGGCATCGCACCCGGAAATGCGCCGAAGACGGTTGAAAGCGAAGTCCTGGTTTTGAGCGGCGTATAGACGAACAGGTATCCGGCGATGACCGTCAGCCCTAAGAGCGCCGTCAGCGGATTGACCAGAAGCGCCAGGTAGATTTCAGCTCCCGCCGTCAGGCCCAGGCCCAAGGCGCACGCCTCCAAGGGCAGGAGCCTGCCCGAAGGCAGCGGCCTCATTGCCGTGCGCCGCATCAATCCGTCCAGGTCACGCTCCATATACTGGTTGAGCGTGGCAATGCCGGACGAGAGCAGGGCTATGCCCGCCATCGCGTGCGTGAATAGGAGATAGTTGATGGCCCCCTGTGTGCCCAGGCAGAAACCGGCGGCCGCAGTGAGCACGATTAAAAAAGTGATGCGCGGCTTGGTCAGCTCCAGATAGGCGGAGAGCCTTTCGCGCAAGCCCGCCCGCTCGACCTCTAACTCCGTCATCCCGCCTTGTGTGAACTCTACGGCGATACTTTTCATAAAGGATTTCTAAGCTTTACCCCATGCTGCTAAAAACTTGCGCCGCCCGCCCGCGCCGTCGAGAGCGAAATCGCGCCCGTGAAAGCGATGGCGCTGCGCTGCGCGTCGGCCGCACGCCCCGGAAGCTCTTCTTCAAGTCGTGGCCCCGCGCGCCGTAGCCTGCGTAACTTTAAAGACGGCGCTCGCCGGTCGAAGCCGCCTGTGCACGCGCAAAGTGAGCACCACGATCGTAGCCAGCACGAGCGCTCCGCACGCGACGTGCGCGACCGTTATCGTGACTATGGGCTTGAGCGGCTGCGGCGCTTCGGGCGAGGCGCGTCTCGCCAGGTACGTCGCAAGCCCCAGGCCAAGCTGCAAGACCAGCAACACGGCCGCGAGCATCGCCGGCCGCGACAGATACGCATCATTCGAGTGGCGTCTGAGCACGGTCAAGAGCGTGCCTCCGAGCGTGAGCGTGACCAGCATCGCTCCGGCCACGTGCGCGAGCACCAGGCCCGTCGGCAAGTGCTCGTCCCACGAAGCGGAGTGACGCAGCGTCGCGCCGAGCACCAGTTGCAGAAAGGTGACGGCAAACGCCGCCACGCATAAGGGTCTGAGCGAAGGCCCGTCCGTCTCTTCCACCGCCGGTCGCGGCTCGCTCCAACCGGGCGCGGTGAAAACCGAAAGGCTGACCAGCGTACAGAAGAAGAGCTGGGCCAGGCATGCGTGCGCAGACGAAACCCAAACGGGCAGCATCAGCTTCA
>DASQYE010000375.1:0-2735 GCA_035639355.1 Pyrinomonadaceae bacterium | reverse complement strand
GCCCGCTCTCTTCTATTTCTTCTTCGGAACGACGACTCTGACCGACTCCCAGTTATTCACAGACGAGCCGTAGCCGTAAAGCATGACGCGGAAGCCGCGCGGCATATTCTTGACGCTCTTCTGTAGGCCGACCTCTCCGTTGAGCATAAAAAGATATTCATCACCTCTGCGGACGACGGCCAAGGTCGGCTTCTCTTCCTTGGTTCCCAGGTTGCGGTTATCCAGCCGCTCGCCCTTGCCCTCGACCACGGACCAGGCCTCGAACCTTCCTTCGCTCGTCAGGAGCCACTCGATGCGATTGCGCCCCGAACCATCGAAGAGGATGGTGAGAATAGCGTTCCCCTGCGGCGTGCCAGACTGGCCGGGCTCCGGCACTCCGGCAGCGACCCGCGCGATGGTCGCTTCGACGATAAAGCGGTCGCCCATAAAGGTCGGCTTGCTGCGCACGCCCGTGCGCGAGCCGCCCATGCCGTTCATACGAAGCTGCCCGCCGTCAACCTCTACCTTGCCACCGCCGCCCCCCTCCATAGTGAAACGCTCCCACTTCTCCTCGTTCAGAGCCTTGCCGTCAAACTCGTCCGTCCATTCATCGACGGCCATGGCGGCTTGCGGTGTAGTCTGCGCGGCGGATGGTGGCGGCGGCTCCTGGCCGTGTGTCGCGGCGGCCAATGCGAAGAGAACCGTGAAGATTAAGCGTGACGGCTTGAACATCATCTCCCCCTCAATTCTTTTAAAAGCGAACATTGGCAAGACGGCGAATCAGCTCTTGCCGATCATCCTGGGCCCGTTGCTGCTGATTCTCGTTCAGCTGCTTGAATACGGCGAGCGCCTTCTGCGCTTCTTCCGTGCGTTTGAGTCGCATGTAAACTCGACCGAGCTGGTATTGCGCCTCGGCCAGGGTCGGATTGGCGGCCACCAGTCGCTCAAGCTGGCTGGCGGCCTCGTTTAACCTGTCCGTGCGCAGGTAGAGCTTCGCCAGCGTCAGACGCGCAGGGGGAAAGGACGGGTCAAGCTCAAGGGCGCGCGTGAGACGGGCTTCGGCGCGTGACAGGTCGGGCGAAGTCTGGCGCAAGAGCGCATCGGCGGCCAGATACTGCACGGCGGCGATCCGCTCGTCGGCCGCCGCCGCCCGTTCATAGAGCGCCAGGGCTTCTGCGTATCGCCCCGTCTCGTCGTAGATCATGCCTAGATAAGCGAGCGCGGGAGCGAACTTCGGGTCTAGCTCGACGGCGCGCTCGAAGGCCGTCATCGCTTCGTCATGTTTATGATTGGTAAAGAGCGCCACGCCCAGAGCGAACCAGAGCTTTGAAGAGCCTGGGAACTCAGCCAACGCTTCGCGCAGGCGTATGACGGCAGCAGCGGGCGCTTTCGTATCGACCAGCAGCATGGCGTAACGGAAACGGTAAGCCTCGTTCCTGGGAGCGCGTTCGATCGCCAGTCGCATGGCCGGGATCGCGTTCTCTATGTGGCCCGAATCCTGATAGACGCCGGCGAGCGCCGCGTAGATCGGGGCATCGTCGAGGCCGCGCGCGATGGCTCCTTCGAGGGTGCGCCCGGCCGACGCTATATCCTTACGCGCAAGGTAAGCCTGAGCGAGCAGGACGACCGCCTTGACGCTTGCGGGCTCAGCCTCGACCGCTGCGCCAAGCTCCTCGGTCGCTTCATCTACGAGACCGGCCTCAAGCAACGCCGCTCCCAGCTCTGCGCGCGACGAAGCGGCCGCCGCCGACGCCCCGCTCTTAGCGTCTGCAACGAGCGCCCTGTAGTCTTTGAAGTAACCGGCGGCAGCATTCCGATCTTTCATGCGCAGGGCGATGACGACGAGCGCCCGCGCAACTTCCGGATCGGGCTCGATGGCTCGCGCTCGCTCGAAGAGGCTGCGGGCGGCGCGCAAGTCCTCGGGCGTGTCGCGCGCAAAGGCTATCTGCGCCAGGTTGACGAGCGCGCCCGGCTGCCTGGGGTCCAGCTTGAGCGAAAGCTCGAACTGTTTGGCGGCCTGCTCAACCCGCCCGAGCCGAAGCAAGATGGCCCCATGATTGTTTCGAGCCGCAGGGGATGTAGGGGCTGCTATGGCGGCGGCCGCGAAGTGGCGCTCGGCTTCCGCCAGGTCGCCCGCGCGATCCGCGATCACGCCTAGATAGGTATGCGCCAGCTCATTGCTCGGATCAAGCTCGGTTGCACGTTGAAAGAGGCTCTTTGCGCCCCCCTCATCCCCCTTTTCGAGGATTGACACAGCTTCATCTACGAGCGCGGCTGCCCTCCGGCGGTTTTCGTCACCCTGCTGGGCCGACAGGGACGGGTGCGTCCGTAGATGCGCCGCGCGGATACCTACGCCCATTCCGATGGTCAAGATGACGGCGGTCGCGGTCGCCGTCGCCGTCCGTCGGAGCGAGTTGAGCGTAGAGCGTGTCATAGCGGCGATGGACCTGGCTTGTGCGGCCGAGAGCGCCACGGTAAAGACGAGCGGCGCGGGAAGAGTTGATTCAACTTTCCCCGCGCCGCCCAATCACTAGCAGTCCGGGCTAGAAAATAATCTTTGCGCCGACCTGCACAGTCCTCGGATTGTCGTTGACAACATTGGAGTTTCCGAAACCGCCCGAGCCGATGTTGTTATCCGGCATCGCGTAATAATGGCGGTTGAAGATATTGAAGAACTCTCCTCGTATCTCGAACACCACCGTCTCGGTCAGATGCGTCCTCTTCAACAGACTGAAGTTTTCCGTGTAGAAGGGGAA
>DASQYE010000374.1:0-11235 GCA_035639355.1 Pyrinomonadaceae bacterium | reverse complement strand
CGTCGAGCGAGTAGTCGTCGAAAGCTTCAATCACGATTCAATCCTTGAGATCAAGCGCATAGATTCTTCCATACGAACGGCGGCGCTCTTCCAGCCCAGGCTCGCGCGCCCCTTTCCTTCCATGCGAAGGATGATCGCGCGGGCAACAGCATCACTTTCCGCACGAGCGCCGTCAGCATGGACGGGCGTATCGCACGTCTTGCGCGCGATCTGGCGGACGAATTGATGACGGACGAGCCCGGACTAGAGATGGTCGTCGCGGCGCTCCTGGAACAGTTGGTCATCCACCTGCTCAGGCATCACTCGAACGTGCGGCGCTCGGACGAGCTGGAGATGTCGCGCGTCGGGCTGGTGGACAGGCGCATACGTCGCGCCGTCGAGCTGATGCACGCGCACCTTGATCGCGAACTGCCGCTAGAAGAGATAGCAGGGGCCGCCTACCTCTCGCCGTTCCATTTCGCGCGCCTGTTCAAGAAGCTGATGGGAGCATCGCCGCACGCTTACCTGGCGACGCTGCGCGTCGAGAGAGCGCAGACGCTCCTGGCCGAAACAGACCTCTCCATCTCGGACATCAGCGCCCGCGTGGGCTATTCCAGCCCCAGCCACTTTGCGAAAGCCTTTCGGCAGGCCAAGGGATTAACGCCCCGCGCTTTCCGCACCGCCATCGTCAGATGAGCAATCGAACGTCTCTCTATCTCTCGCGCGCTTTCGCGCGCTCATTATTTTCCATAATAATGATCTATTCCGGTACTACTTTTCGAGCTTAGTAAGTAGGACACCAATTTCATCTACGAGCAAAAGGAGATACACATGCTTTGCAACCGTCATAGTCCTCTAACGGGTCTCAGATTCGGGCTCTCGGCGTTAACGGCCATCATCTCATTTAAACCCCGTCAGCGAAGTGCCGCCGGAAGCGGCGCATCTGGTTCCAAGACCGGCTCCGTCGGTTGGGCGCAAACCTCCTGGGGGCGCAAGCTCATGAAGTCCACGACGCTCGCGCTCGCCCTGCTCTGTTCGGCTTCGGCAGTGATGGCCGACATTAAGATCACGACGAAGAGCAGTTCGAGCGGGCAGAGCCTCACGAGCACGACCTACATCAAGGGCGCGCGCCAGCGCACCGAAGGCATGGGTTACACGACCATCTACCAGTGCGACCTCAAGCGCATGATTCAGATCAACGATAAGACCAGGAGTTATCTCATCACGCCTCTCGCGGGCGCAGGCGGCTCTAAGGCAGCGAACACGCAAGCGGCCGGCACAAGCGCGCGGCGCGGCGGCGTAATCACTTACACGACTACGAGCACGGACACGACCGAGCGCAAGCAGATGCTCGGCCTGACGGCGAAACACATTAAGTCGAAGACCGTGGTCGAGGCAAGCGAAGGTGCGTGCAACTCTATGAACATGGAGATGGAGACGGACGGCTGGTACGCAGACCTTCCCACGGGCCAGAACTGCCTGACGGAAGGAGCGTCTAGCCTTCCCCTGGATCAGTCCGATTGCGTTGATGAGGTGCGCTACAAGACGGAGGGCGCAGCCAATACGGGTTATCCTGTCATGACGACGACGACCATCAAGTTCAACATGGGCGGAGACGGCCCGGCGATCCCCTCTTCGTCCTCGACGCAGGAAGTTACGGACATCTCGACCGTCACGCTTGACCAGGCGCTATTCGATATTCCGTCGGGATACAAGGAAGTAAAAAGCTCGCAGGAGCTTGGCAGCCCGTATTAGACCCCTTGCTTTTCAGCAAGGCGGCGACGATATTGGGCAAGATTTGCTGAGACACGGCGCGCCGCGATTATGTATGATCGCCAGTATTAATTTTCGAGAGGAAAACCAAAGCATCATGGCGATTAAAAAGGGCGCGGAGGTGGCTCCGGCAAAGGGCAAGCTGGGGGTATTGCTGGTCGGGCTCGGCGCGGTCAGCACTACTTTCATAGCGGGCGTCGAGGCGATCAAAAAAGGGATCGCCGAGCCGGTCGGAAGTCTGACGCAGATGGGCACAATTCGTCTGGGCAAGCGGACGGAGAATCGCGTCCCGCTCGTCAAAGAGTTCGTGCCGCTGGCAGACCTCAACGACCTGGTCTTCGGCGCGTGGGACATCTTTACGGATTCGGCCTACGAGGCGGCCATGCACGCGGGCGTGCTCGAAAAAGAGCTGCTCGCGCAGATCAAGACGCCGCTACAGAAGATCAAGCCTATGCGGGCCGTCTTCGACCAGCACTACGTCAAGCGTCTGAACGGCACGAACGTTAAAGAGGGCGCGAACAAGATGTTGATGGCCGAGCAGTTGATGGCCGACATCCATGAGTTCAAGCGCCGCAACAAGTGCTCAAGACTTGTCATGGTCTGGGCCGCCTCCACCGAAATCTTTTTAAAGCAGCACGCCGTTCACAAAACCATTAAATCTTTCGAGCAGGCGATGGTAGATAATCATAAGGCCATCGCGCCCTCCATGATCTACGCCTACGCCGCGCTCAAAGCGGGCGTCCCCTTCGCCAACGGCGCGCCGAATTTGACCGTGGACATCCCTGCCCTGATGCAGCTCGCCGAGCAAAACAACGTGCCCGTCTGCGGCAAGGACTTCAAGACCGGGCAGACCTTGATGAAGACCATCATCGCGCCCGGCCTCAAATCACGCATGCTGGGCCTGCACGGCTGGTACTCGACCAATATCCTGGGCAATCGAGACGGCGAAGTCCTGGACGACCCGGAGTCCTTCAAGACCAAAGAGGAATCGAAACTCTCCGTGCTCGAATATATTCTGCAACCGGAAGTCTACCCGCAGCTCTACAAGGATTTCTCGCACGTCGTCAGGATAAATTACTATCCGCCGCGCGGCGATAATAAGGAGGGCTGGGACAACATAGACATCTTCGGCTGGCTCGGCTACCCGATGCAGATCAAGATCGACTTTCTGTGCCGCGACTCGATCCTGGCGGCCCCTATCGTGCTCGACCTCGCTCTCTTCCTTGACTTGGCCCAGCGTGTCGGAATGCGCGGCGTGCAGGAATGGCTCTCCTTCTACTTCAAATCGCCACAGACCGCGCCCGGCCTCTATCCCGAGCACGACATCTTTATACAGTTGATGAAGCTGAAGAACACCCTTCGACACCTGCGCGGCGAAGACCTCATCACGCACCTGGGCCTGGAATATTACGATTGAGTTTTAGAGAGTCTACGAACCACCTACACACAAGTTAAGCTTCTCTAAGGGCGCGTCAAAATCCTGGCGCGCCCTTCACCGTTTCCCCGCGCGCTCGCCCTAAGAAGATCGCGGCTCGTCCGGCAAACCCTGCGGACGTTTTGGTTGAGCGGGGTGACGTTTAGGTGCATTTGGGCCGCCTCCAGACCTTTCAAAATTTTGGAGAGCGACATTTATTGTCAGGGCCGCCGTGCCGCGAAATGTCACTTATTGCCGGGAATTGGCCCGGCCCTCCCGGCCCTTCTTGTGCTGCGCTTGCGAATATTTTGTGGTGACAATTGGTGCGATGTCGTATATATAGCGTCTGTACGATTTTTACGGTGGCGAGTGGGCCACCCAATCGAAAGCAAACTCGTCCGCCTGAGACGCATCCAAATAGACAGCGGTTCGTTCCTTGCATGGCAATTGAGTAGGCGCTGCCCGGAGGGGCCGGAACCGGCCACCGTGGAAGGCTTCCAAGACACTCCCGAAGGGGTCGAGCGCCATTTCCGTTAGACTGCCGATGTGAGGAGGACCATCATGATTGCTGAAATGGAAAACTATAACGACACGATAGAAAGGGTCTTCCTCGACCCCGATCAAAAGAGTCCGCGCGCTCTGGATTTTGAAGAGAAGCTCTCGGGCCGCATCGTCGGCCAGGAGCGCGCCGTCCGCCGCATGAGCGGACTCTACCAGATTTTTCTGGCGGGTATGAACCCGCCTTCACGTCCCGTCGGCACGATGCTGTTCCTGGGCCCGACCGGCTCGGGTAAGACCCGCGTCATAGAGGCCGCCGCCGAGGTGCTTTTCGGCGACCCGAACGCGGTCGTCAAGATCGACTGCGCGGAGTTTCAGCACTCGCACGAGATAGCGAAGCTGATCGGCAGCCCTCCCGGATACCTGGGCCATCGCGAGACCTCTCCGATGCTGACGCAGGAGAATCTTGACCGTATGCACACGGAAGAGACCAAGCTCTCGCTCGTGCTCTTCGACGAGATCGAGAAGGCATCGGATTCCCTGTGGCAGCTCCTGCTAGGCATTCTGGACAAAGCGACCCTGACGCTCGGCGATAATCGCCGCGTGGACTTCTCTCGCTCGATGGTCATCATGACCTCGAATCTGGGAGCGCGCGAGATGTCCGAGTTGATTTCCGGCGGCATCGGCTTCGCTCCCGGCAAGGGCACGAAGAACCCGAACGATTCGGAAGTTGACCAGAAGATTTACCGCACGGCGGTCGAAGCGGCGCGGCGTAAATTCTCGCCCGAGTTCATGAACCGCATAGACAAGGTGGTCGTCTTCCGAAGCCTCAAGGAGCATCACCTGCGGCAGATTCTGGAGCTTGAGCTACAGGCCGTGCAGGATCGCATCATGATGTCGGCCGGAACGAAGTTCGTCTTCCAGTGCTCGGACGCGGCCAAGGACATGCTGCTTCGCGAAGGCATAGACTTCAAGTACGGCGCGCGCCACTTGAAGCGGGCCATAGAGCGATTTCTCGTCTACCCGCTATCGAACCTTGTGGCAACCGATCAGGTGGGCCTGGGCGACCTTGTCACCGTCGATCTGAACGAGCAGACGGGCAAGCTCATATTCTCGAAGCGTAGCGGCGGCGCTTTGATTCAGGAGCCGTACGAGCATAGGGAAGAGCCAGACGAGGAACAGAGCAAGTCGGGCGGCGTCGCCCTGCCCATCCCGGCGCAAACCAAGGTCGCGCGCAAGGGCCACGGTCGCGGCGAGAAAACAGACACCTAAAGCTGCTGCTCGTCGGCGAGTGGGGCACGTAAATCAAAAAGCGTCGAGCCTTTAATCAGCAGGCCCGACGCTTTTTCTTTGATCTAGCAACGCGCTCTTTTTCGGTGTTCCATGCCAGCATCGGCCCAGCGCTCAGGTCGGGCGCGTCGCTTCGGCCGGAGCTATCTTCAGCAGCGCCTCGTAGGCGAGGCGCGAAAGGTAAGGGTCGCGCGCGGCGAGGGCGCTTCTAAGGGCCGGTACGGCCGCCGGGTCTGCGATCAGTCCGAGAGCGCGGGCCGATTCGCGCCGCACGTCGTCGCCCGCCTCTTCGTCCGCGAGGGCGGAAACGAGCGCGGGCACGCCGGCGCGGCTGCCTATCTGTCCGAGCGAGCGCGCGGCGGCACGACGCACAAACTCGTTCTCGGGAGTTTTGCTGCGCTTGATTTTGCTGAAGAAGCCTGAGCCCCTGATGCGTCGGGCCAGGGTCTCGGCCAGAGGAGCGGCAGCAGCGTCGTCTCCGATCTGTCCCAGGGCGACGGCGGCAGCCGCGCGCACGCCGCTCTCTTTGTCGTTGACCAGAAGCGTTACGAGCGGCTGAACGGCCGAACGGCTGCGCGTTTCTCCAAGGGCGTACGCCGTTTCCCGGCGCACAAACTCGTCCCGATCCTGTAGCAGAGGAAGCAGCGCGGCCGCCGCCTCTTCGGGCGCGAGCGATAGCACGGCGCGGGTCGCCGTGGCGCGAACGATTGGGGAGGAGTCGCTCAAGGCTTGCGAGGCGACGCGCGAGCTTTCCGGACGTTTCATCCAGCCGAGCCGCATCACAGCATCACGCCGCTCTTCCTTGTCCGTTGACGAGAGACGCTGCCGCTCGCGCTCTATCTCCTGCTGCAAAGGAGTAAGAGCGCCCGACGCGGAAGGGTTTGGCGTTTGCTGTTGCGCCGGGGCGCTTGGCGCGGGCAGGGTTATAAAGAGAAGCGCGAGCGCCAGCGCGCACCACGGCTCGATGAGCATGTGCGCAAAGGGGCTCAAGTGTCTAGAGCGCGTTTGACGGATCATCTACGTTACGGCGCGCGCCAGTAGGCAGTCAGGCTACATGGCGGCGCGGCGTTCGGCGCGCCGCCTGACCGCCTCCCACTCAAAAGCCTGCCGCGCGCGCTTGTTCTCGTGGGCGTCCGCAAGAAGCGCCACCAGCTCGTCCTCCCATGTTCCGGGCAGAGCCGTGGCGCGGCGCATAGACTCCATAATCGAAATATAATCCAGAACTTCCCCGACTTCCGTATCGCTGAGCGAGTCGAGTTTGAGGGCGAGGCGTTGGCGCTCGGTTAATCGCTTAGCCATCTCTTTGCTCCTCTCTTAATGCAGAGGGCTGACGGCCAAGCGCGATCAGTTCCCGTGAAACTGATTGGAGCGACGTTCAGGAGGCCGCCGCCGGATTCCATCTGGGTGCGAAAGACACCGCTTTATATTTCTCAAGGGCGTTGGTTCTGTCTCCGTTTAAGAAAAGGGTTAGATACGGCCAACCAAAGCTCGGGCGGCCCTCTATTTCCCATCAAGACTTCTCTCTCGTGGATTCTGGCGCAATATACACCAGACCCTTTTGACACGCAAGAAAGTTTATCGCCGGGCGCACACGGCAATCCGGCGAGGTAAGGTCACAAAAGGGAGTTCGGGGCGAGAAATGGAGTTAAGGTCGAGCCTCGCCTTTAAGCCTGCGCGAAAGCTCTCCCCCGCTGGATCGTTCACGCCGGAGCGCCGTCGAGGTCTATGATGCGAGGCTCTATATCGTCTTCTATAATCTCCAGCAGGCCGACGGAGCGGGGCAGATTGAAACGCCTGGGCCCGGCGCTTCCAGGATTGAAGAGCAGCGTCCCACGCCAACTGCCGCTGTAGCCTTTATGGCTGTGGCCGAAGATGACCGCATCGGGCATACGCTGCTCTATAAGTCGCCTCTGCGCCGGGCTCATCTTCTCGACGGTCGCAAACTGGTGGCGCACAAAGAAGGTGCGCCCTCCTATGACCGCCAGTCGTTCTACGGGGAAGCACATCGTCGCCGCGTCATTGTTGCCGCGCACGGCGATGACGGGCGCGACCCTTTCCAGACGCCAGATCAATTCCTCGTCGCCTATATCGCCAGCGTGAATGATGCGGTACACGCCCGCGAACAGCTCGAAGACCTTTTCGTCCAGAAGCCCGTGCGTGTCGGAGATAACGCCTATGAGCAAAGGGGCGCTGCTCATCACGCGTCTATCTTGGCGGCGATGGTGTGCATCGTATCGACGATGAGGACGGCGATGGGGGGATACAGAAGAAGGTCTGGAATAAGCAGGCTCGCGGGGGGATATAGAAGCATCTCCGGGCGGACGTGCTGGCGGAAGAAAAATCCCAGGTCGCCGATGAAGATCTCCGCGTGCGCGCCTATGTAGAGACCCGCGCCGAGACTGGCCCCGTAGCCGACCAGTAGAAAAGCGTAGGCCGTCAGGCGCGTAAAGGGCTTCTCCTGCTTCTCCTCCTCGTGCATGATCGAGTCCTGAATTTGCTTCGGCCTGTAGGTATAGCGCTCAAGGTATTCGCGCAGCCGTGTGGCCAGATGCCAGATGCCTATAAGGAAGAGGGTGACGACGATGGCGCGGCCCGTCCAGCTACTGAAGATGTGCCAGAAATGGGGCCTCAGCATCGCTACGAAAAAGGTCGAGAGGAAGAGCGTGACGGTTGTAAAGACTGCCTGCGTGCGCGCGAAGGTCTCGCGGCGCTCGGCTTCGAGCCAGAGATCGACGGCCCTGTCCCAGCGCGCTTGCGCCGCCACCTTGCGCATCCTCTGCGCATGTATATTGTTGGAGTTGAGAACCGAATCGCCACCCCCGCTCAGACCCCTTTCCCACTGCGAATCGTAGTGAGCACGCTCCTGCGGGTCGCTCAGCGTTCGGTAGGCCAGCGCGAGCAGCGCGAATTCGCGCGCCGCATCCTCTGAGCCGCCGTTGACATCCGGATGTCTTTCGCGCGCAAGCCGCCTGTAAGCCGATTTGATTTCGGCCGCCGACGCCGCCCGCTCCACACCTAAAGTTTTGTAGTAGTCAACCACCGCGCTTTGCTCTAACTCCTGATCGAAAGCCAGCGATTGTGTCACCCGAATTTTTCGCTTATCCGGGCCGGGAGGGTTCGCCCTGACGACAAATAATATAGCATGGGGCAGCCGAATTCGTCTCGCCTGGCCGACCGCTTATTATTATTCAAAAGATGTGTGGATTGGTCAACGCGCGGGATTAAATCGGTGGAATAAAAGGGGTGAGGAATAGAGCCAAAGGGAAGTGCCGGATACCTCGAACGACCTTCGAGGGGGGGCGAGGACAATTTTTTGTGAAGAAGGCTACCTCACCCTTTGGCTCTCGCCTTGAGGTAGCAAGGATTATGCCAGGGGGCCGATCTAGCTAAAATCAGCGAAAAACGGATACCACTCTGGAATGAGCCAAAGGGAAGTGTCTACAATAGTTCACACTCATGTCCACAATCATGGACACACATCTATTTGGAATTTTGAGGCGGGCCGGGAGGTATAGGCAGCGGGGCAAGCGGCCAGGGGCGGCGTGTCATCTATACGAAGATAACGCGCCGCCCCCGATTTTAAATCGTAGCGGGAGACCGAGTGTCGGTCTAGCTGGGCGGCCCGTCGCCGTCCTTTGCGGATTGGGCGCGGGCCGCGCGCTCCACTATATTCAGGAGCGTGCGGACGGCGACGCCCGTCGGGCCTTTCGCGCGAAAAGGCTTGCTTTCATCGCCCCAGGCCGTACCGGCTATGTCCAGGTGGGCCCAGGAGATGCCGTCGGCGAACTCTTTGAGAAAAGCGGCGGCGGTGATCGTTCCGGCTTTGCGCCCGCCCACGTTCTTGATGTCGGCGATGTCCGACTTGATCTGTTTCGTGTACTCTTTGTCGAGCGGCAGCTGCCAGAATTTCTCGCCGACTTCTCTGCCCGCACTGATTATCTCGTTGATCAACTCCTGATCCGTGCCGAGGACGGCCGTGTTGACATCGCCGAGGGCGATAGAGACAGCGCCGGTCAGCGTCGCCATATCGACGATGCGCTTCGCGCCAAGCTTCTTCGCATAGCAGATGGCATCCGACAGGACGAGTCTCCCTTCTGCGTCCGTGTTGATGACTTCGATGGTCTTGCCGGACATCGCGCGGACTATGTCGCCGGGCTTGGTTGCTTTGCCGGAAGGCAGATTTTCCGAAGCCGGCACGACGCCGAGCACGGGTATAGACGGTTTCAGCTGCGCGATGGCGCGCATGGCTCCCATGACGGTCGCGCCGCCCGTCATATCGTATTTCATCAGCTCCATGTTTTCGCCGGGCTTGAGCGAGATACCGCCGGAATCGAAGGTGATTCCTTTGCCGACGAATGCGAGCAGTTCCACGTCCTGCTGCTGCGGATCGGCCGCCGCGTCTCGCGGAGTGTACCTGAGCACGATCAGCTTGGCCGGCTCTTCCGAGCCGCGCGAGACGCTGAGCAATGCTCCCATGCCCTCCTGCTCCATGCGCGCCTCGTCGAGCACGTCTATGCTCAGGCCGAACTCTTCTGCGATCTGCCTGGCGCGGTCAGCCATATCGGTCGGCGTCATGTATGCGCCCGGCTCGTTCGCGAGGTCGCGCGTGAAGTTGACGGACTCGCCTATGATGCGGCCACGCTCGGCGGCGCGTGTGAGCGCTTCGGCGTCCGCTCCTTCGACGATAATCGTAAGCCGCTCGATGGAGCGCTCCTCCTTATCGACGGTGCGATACTTGTCAGGCTCGAAGAGCCCCATCAACGCGCCTTCGGCGGCGGCGGCAGTCGCTTTCTCCGCATCGCCGTTTTCCGCGCGCGGTACGATTGCCACACTCTTAGTGTTCTTGCCGCGAAGGTATCGCACGGCAGTCCCCGCCATCCGCGAGATTTCAGGCACGCCGTACTCTTCGCGTTCTCCGACGCCGACGAGAAGAAGCCTTCGCGCTCGCAAACTGTTATTGGCGGCGAGATGCACGTAGATCGCATCGCCCTCTTTGCCCTTCAATTCTTCCGATTCGATGACGGAACTGATAACGCCCCCCGTCGCCTCGTCAAGCTCTTTCAAAAAGCCCTCGTCGGCCCTCTCATCTTTGAAGACGGCGAAGGCTACGGCCTGCGCATCCTCTTCTCGATAACTTTTCGAGCTTGCTTGCACTTGCATCTATTTGTCCTCTCTCTTCATATCTATGTTAGCATCTTATCGCTGGCGCTCCTTTAACTGGGCGCGCGTCTCTCTATCGACCGTGCGACGCATCTCCGTTTCCCGCTTGTCATATAATTTCTTGCCGCGTGCGACGCCTATCTCAAACTTTATCCGCCCGTTACGCAGATGCACCTGCGTCACCATGAGCGTCATGCCCTGAACGGCTGCGGCTTGTTCCAGGCGGTCTATCTCGCGCCTGTGCAGGAGCAGCTTGCGCGTGCGCAAGGGATCGTGGTTCGCCCTGTTGCCATGAGAATAAGGCGAAATGTGGGCATTAAACAACCACGCCTCGCCGTCTCTCACAGAGACATAGGAGTCTTTCAACTGAACACGTCCGTCGAGCACGCTTTTGACTTCGGTTCCGGTCAACGCCACGCCCGCCTCGTATTTATCGTTGATATGATATTCGTGGTATGCCGAGCGGTTCGTCACCAGGACTTTTTCTTCTTTAGCCATCTGTCGATTTTAGATTTTGGATTAACGATTGCCGTATCTTGAATCACTGGCCTATAGGCTCTTAACTCTTTTTGCCCGCCAATCCAAAACCCAAAATCGTTATACTCCTTTTATTTCTCAAACTCGTCGCGCAAAGGTCGCGTCATTAATTCGGAAGCGGCCTCGCGCGCCGTTTTGCCTTCGTACAGCACCGCCTGGACTTCGTTTGTGATCGGCATCTCGACTCCGAGCCGCAGGGCCAGCCTCTTGACCGCGAGCGTCGTCTTGATTCCTTCGGCGACCTCACGCATCCCGCCCGTTATCTCGGGGAGTGTGCGGCCCCGTCCAAGCTCCTGCCCTACGTAACGGTTGCGCGACAGGTCTCCCGTGCACGTCAATACCAGGTCGCCCATCCCGGCCAGGCCCATCAGCGTCTCCATGCGCGCCCCTTCGGCGAGTGCGAGGCGCGCCATCTCCGCCAGGCCGCGAGTGATAAGCGCGGCGACGCTATTGGTGCCCAGCCCGAGTCCGGCGACAATGCCTGCGGCCACCGCCATCACGTTCTTCACAGAGCCGCCGATTTCTGTGCCGACCACATCCGTATTTGTGTAGATGCGTAGATTCTGAAAACTCAATTCCTCTTG
>DASQYE010000373.1:0-4765 GCA_035639355.1 Pyrinomonadaceae bacterium | reverse complement strand
CCCGCGCAGCAACTCTTCTGGCGCGTGCGCGCCTTCAACTCGGCGGGCGTCGCCGGCCCCTTCTCCGCCGCGCGGCGTTTCACCGCCCAGGCCGCGTCCGCCACGCCCGGCCTGTCCGCCGTGAGCGTGAGCCCGACTTCGGTGGTCGGCGGCGGCACGTCGAAGGGCACTGTCACGTTGACGGGCGCGGCACCGAGCGGCGGGGCCTTGGTGAGTCTGACGAGCGCGAACCCTTCAGTCGCCGCAGTGCCCTCAAGCATCACGGTATCGGCGGGCGCCACCACCGCGACCTTCGGCGTCAACACCTCGGCCGTCGCCGCGAACACCGGCGTCACGATCACTGCGACCTACGGCGGCGTCAGCCGCACGACGACGCTGACCGTCACGCCCGCGTCCGCGTCATCCAGTACTCTGCCCGCGCCCGCCCTCATCAGCCCCGCGGCGGACGCGCGCTTCAGCCCCGGCGCGAGCATCACCTTCGACTGGGCGGACGTCAGCGGCGCGGCCGGCTACACGATTCAGATAGATAACGACAATTCCTTCGCCGCGCCGCAGCTCGTGAATCAAAACACGTCTGCCTCGCAGTACACGACTAACACGCTTCCGACGACCACTATGTGGTGGCGAGCGCGCGCTAACTCGGCCTCTGGCGCGCCGGGCAGCTGGTCGCCGGTCAGGCGCTTCGAGGTGAAACAGTAACAACGCTATCGCGTCCTCGGCCCGGCGGGGTGTTAGTTCTAAACATAAACCTGGTAAAGAAGGCGTGTAGGTGTTACAACCGACGGTGATTCAGTTGCGAAAAGTATTTTGAGATGCGAGAAGGTACGCTCGTGGGGCTGTTCCTGAAGACGCATCCCGCGTGACGTCAACTTCACTGTCCACCCACCTGCCGCCGTAGAGTCTTGCAGCGAATTTCACCGAGCGGCCGCGCCTGCTCACCGGCCTGACCATTCCGTGACTACTTTCAGGTTTACATAATTGCCGAAAACAGACTCCCCATCCGACAACTATCATTACGCCGATAATCTTTGTCATGTATCCATATTTGCTTAGATGAAGAGCCATCTAGATTTCTTCATATTGAACAACAGTAGATCTAACGCAGCTAGGACAGTCATGGCGCACGGTCGTCCAGTTCAAGCGTCATCTCGATCATCGTCCGCCGGAACCCCATCTTCGCGAAGAGCTGCTGTGCTGCCTCGTTCTGCTCGGCCGTAGACAGCACCACGCGCGGCACGCCGCGCGACCTGAAGAACTCAAGCGCGGCGTCGAGGAGCAGCCGTCCGACGCCTCGGCCGCGGTGCTCGGGGCCGACGATGATGTCGTGCAGGACGCCAGCCGGCCCGCGGAGCGCCATGTAGTCGTACCCCTCAACGGCGGCGTACGCGTAGCCGATCATATCTCCGTTGTCATCGGCGACGAGGACGGCCTTGTCCTCATCTTCGAGCTGCGCGCTCATGAAGGATGCATAGCCCTCCGGCGTCCCTAGCCTCGCGGCCAGGAAGCGCTGCGGGTCGAAGTCGTAATGCTCCTTGACGAGGAGCGCGCCGAGGCGTCCGATCCCCGGCAGGTCGGCAGGGGTCGCACGCCGGACGATGGTCCCAGTCTGAAATCCGAACTTAGTATTTTCGCTCTGCACAGGTTACGCTCGATTCTTCGGGAAGAAGCCGGGCGGGGACATTGCCAAGTCGTGCGCGGTCATACAACTGCTAACTTGAGCGATTCCGCTCATCCTCCTGCTCTCCTCGTGTCTGGACAAAGACGAGGTGCGTTACTGTGTCCCGGCATTGTGAATACCCGTGAAGAGTAGCACTAACGCCGCAGCGCCGACGAAGAACAGGGTTGTGCGCGCAAAGGCGCGAGCCGCCAGTGCCGATCCGGCCAAGCCGGCGTATGCGGCGAGAGGGAGCAGAACATGAAATAACCAGTCCTCGAAGACAGGCTTGTAAGCGGTTTACGCTCGCATACGCCGGGCCACGATGACCGAGTACACTATCCCGCTGGCTTTGCACAAATATTCAGAAGAAACTGTATAATTCATCGCTTTTATTCATTCCACCTGAATAAATGTGCAAAGTCACTCTCGCCCTACCTGTGCCGAGTCTCCTGGGCGCTCTGCCATCGCCTGAAAGTCTCGCTGAAGATGCGCCCAACAAAGTTGCCGTCGGCGCTCTCTCAGCCAGTTGTAAGCTCCATAACGATCTGTCGTGACCACCCCTCTGGCGCTCTTGCTGATAATCTCTTGAGCATCACGGGTTCTTCTCCCGGGCAACACTTTGAAGACCGTCACGTCCCGTGTGGCGTTGACCCACAGCCATTTCTGCTGCCCGCTCTGCAGCCATCCTGTTTCATCTACATATTGCGACTGCTGTTGCTGAACGAACTGCTGTGCTGCGGCGACAGGCTCAGCCAACGCTCGACTCACTCGCTGCTGCATCGCAGAGACACTACCCGGACTCATGCGCAATCCATGCAGTACCTCCAACACCTCAGCCGTATCGCGGTGACTCACTCCCAATCTTCCGGTCAGATAGCTGATGATCCCTTGCGCTCGGGGGCCGAAGCTGCCCTTTGGCATCTGCTTAGGCCACTGTGCCTGGTTCTTTGCACCGCATGCCAAACAACATAAGATGTGCCGCCGGTACTCAGTCACTTCAGCTTTCGCTGGTGGAATCTCGCTCGCCTGATGGCGCTCAGGAAGAGGGTCATGGCCCAGCAATAGTTGCCCGCATTGGGCGCATCTGACTGGTCTGAGTTCAACAATATGATCAATCTCTGCTGCTGGTTTGAGCCTGCGGCCATGACCTGGATGACCCGCTTGAGCGCTGCGCAGGCGGCCTGTGGGCCGCTTCTCTAGCTTTCGTTGATGTGATAGTTGGTCGGAGGAGGGAGGCAAGGATGAATTGCGCGAGTTCTGCGAGAGTTGCTCACGTAACTCGGCAACTTCAGCTTTGAGGTCTTCGATCTGGATAGCGTGCTGACGCAACATCGCCAGTTACTGCTCGTAAGCTGCACAGCGAATCTTGAGTGCATGAAACTGATGATGCAGGCAGGCGAGGACGATTTGTAACGCTTGTGGAGTGAGTTGCCACTCTTCTTTGAGGATGCCGAGGCCGCGCCACATCGGAGAGAGCATAGCCCCAGCGCAGGTGTCTACGCTCGGGAGACATTTGCCTTCTATACCAACTCTGAACGGTTACACCCTCCCAAGGAAAAGATGCCGCACGAAGCGGGGCAGCTAACGCTACGTACGCTCTCGTATGGCTGTACGGCCCGCGCCAATGACGTTGAAGGAGATTCCTATTTGATTCTCTTCGAGGGGAAGGTGTACTTACCTTCGACGATGCTCAGCTCCACGGCTTGGCCCTCGCGTTTGCTGAACACAAGCATCCACGTCCTATCCTTCAGAAAGAATTTAGTCTGCGACTCGGCGAATACCTCAAATGGCCTCCCCGTCTCTTGGACGAATAGCTTGTCGCCCTCGCTCGTGACGGTGAAGATCCGATTATTCAGCGTTTCGAATTGGTACGTGCCGACATAGGAGTCGAGGATCTTCGGCGAAACGTGGATGGCGACCTTTCCGCTGGCGCGGCGCTGCTCGATCCACTTGGCGATGGCCTGTCGGGAGTTCTTTTCACATCCGTATGCAAGGTCCCAAACGCCCAAGAAACTGCAAACGAAGCCGTTATTAATCGCGTCGTCGACCATGACCTCGCCTATCGAATATTGGTGCTCGACGAGTGCCTCGCTATTGGCAAGCATAATGAGCGAGAGATTCTTCTCCGGCACTTTGAACAAATACGCCGAGAAGCCGCTGCCCCAGTCCCCGGTATGCCAAATGAGCCTCGTCCCGTGATGGTCCATTACGAACCATCCCAGCCCGTAAGGAAGTGGCTTGCCGCTATTCGATAGAAACGGCGTCCACGCTTGCTCCTGCGTTTCTTTCTTGATGAACGCGTGCTCGTCTATCGCGACGTCGTACTTGGCCATGTCGCGGACTGTCGAAAGCAGTCCGGCCGCCGCCCCGATGAAATCGGGAGACGGATACGTCGTGTGAATGATCTCACCATTGCCGTAGTAGCCGTAGGGCTGGGCTAGCGTCTCCAGGCTCTTCTTGTAGCGATCGAGGTGTTCCTTCCCCAGCGAAGCGCTCCACTTGTCTGCATCGACGACGATGTGGTGATACGGAACGCTGTTCGACATCCCCAAAGGGTCGAAAAAGGTTTCGACAACCACCTCGCCAAATCGTTTGCCCGTCTTCTTCTCGATTACCGCAGTCAGGTAGTCATAGCGATTCCCGTCGTACTGGAAGCGTTCTCCGGGGGTTCCACTCGACGTGTGGCTGAGTAGGTGCTTGATCCTGACTGAATCATCCTTGAAGTCAGTCGAGTAATGCGACACGGGTTCGTCGAGGTCCAGCTTACCCTGCTCGACAAGCTGCATTATCAGCATCGACGCGAACGTCTTGGTTATCGAGGCGAGGTGAAATAGCGTGTCCGGCGTTGTAGGAATTTTGTTCTCGAGGTCCGCGAAACCGAATCCTTTGATCCAGACGACCTTTTGATCCTTGAGAACGACGGCCGACAGGCCGGGAATCTTGAGACGCGCGCGGAGATCATCGACTTGTTTCTCGAAACGCTCCAGTCGTTTCTTATCCCGGGTTGAAATATCTTGGGTGCTCCTGCCCGGCTGCGTTTGAGCTAACGACCCGCTGGCGTTGCCAAGCAGTGCCAAAGCAAAGAGGCTCCTGGCAAGAATTGTGAAG
>DASQYE010000372.1:0-3547 GCA_035639355.1 Pyrinomonadaceae bacterium | reverse complement strand
GACCTCAACGGGGAGATTTACCTTGCGACCTTCGACGGCACGAACGCATCCGTCACCAGACAGGTGACGCGCACGGCCATCAGCACGGCGAACAATCGCGCGGGCGTCAACATTCTGGCCCTGGGCCAGCGCATGAGCCGGGACGGGACCCTGCTCGCCTTTGAGTCGTTTGCTGACCTGTCGGGCGACAGCTCGATCAAGACGACGACCACAGTCTTCATCTACAACGTAGGCGCTAATAGTTTTACGCAGATAGGCCCGCGCGCCAACGCTACGTCGGCCGTCCGCGCGCCGACCTTCACCGACTACGACGTGGCGGGCCACCCGGCAACGATCATCTTTTCGTCCTTCTTGAACTTCACGGCAGCGGGCGCGGCCCCGACGACCGCCGCCGACGGGCTCAACCCGAGCGGAAACCCGCAAATCTTCGCAGCGCCCGTCACAGGGACTATAACTTTTACGCGTCTGACCAACACACCGTCCCCCGCGTTCCCGCAATTCGGCCCACCCGGACTACAGGCGTTCGCCAGCAACACCCGTCGGCGCACGGCCTTCAGCCTCTCCCGGACGGAGCTTGGCGGCGGGAACAGCGATAATTTAAACGAGGCCTTTTACCTTTGGTCTCCGCCGGCGACCAATTCCAGCACAGCTCTTTCGTTCTTCACGGGCGCAAGCGCTCGTCCGGTGACCGGCGCTAATCCGACCGCTCCGGCCGTGGCCGGCCTTGCTCCGGGCATGATAGGTCTGGCGCGCTCTACTGCCGCGCTCGCGCCGTCGGCCCAGGACGCCTGTCCCCAAAATAGCAGCGCCACTTGCGCATCTGAGGTCAGGCGAAGACCATCGCTGCCCGTAGAGCTGAACGGCGTCTCGCTCTCGATAGGCGGCGCGGCGGCCGGTTTATACTCCGTCACGCCCGGACAGATAAATTTCGTCGTGCCCGTTGGGCTCGCGCCGACCACTGGGACTGCCACCTATCCGGTCGTTATTAATAACAACGGCGTAGCCTTGCGCGGTACGATTCAAATCCTGGCCGCGCAGCCAGACATCTTTACGACCACGATGGGAGCGGGCGGACGCGCGGCCGTCTTTCGCGTAAACGCCCAGGGACAGGAGTTCGGCGAGCCTTTCAACCTGCCTGCGACGCTGCGAATAGTTTTGACGGGTGTGAGGGGTGTGTTGAAGGCCAATATCACGGTGCGCATAGGGACAACCGATCTGACGGGAGCGGCTATCCTGACGGACGCCGTGCCGCGCGGGGCTAATCAGATTCCGGGCTTCTATCAGATAGACGTGCAGGTTCCGGCCTCGCTGGCTCCGGCAGGCAATCTGCCCGTAGATGTCCCGATAATAGTTACGGTAAACACCGGAGGCGTGACGACATCGAGTCGTCCGGCCGGCACAGCGCCGCTTATCGCCATCAATTGATACGGGCTGGCGGCGAGCGTTTCATGCAGAGCAGTGAGCAGTTGTTTCATCTTCTGCTCACTGCTCGCCTCTTTTTTGAGGATGCGTATAGGACTTGACGGCTTTCCGCTTGCTTCGCCCCGCACCGGCATCGGTCACTATACTTTCGAGCTGGCGCTCGCGCTCGCCCGTCTCTCCCCGGCCGACGAGTTCGAGCTGATCTCGCCCGTTCCCTTCCCTAGCTCCATTGAAGATGAGATAAAGAGCGCCGCGCCCGCGAATCTGCGCGCCGTCCACGCGAAAGCCTCCGCGCTGCTCGGCCGCCGCTGGTGGGCCATCGGCCTGCCGCTCTATCTAAGGCGTGCCCGGCTTGACCTCTTTCACGGGACAAACTACGACGTGCCGCTGTGGAACAGGCGGCGCACGGTGGTCACGATTCACGACCTCTCAATACTCCTGCATCCTGACAAACACGAAGCGCACCTGGCGCGTCGCGCGCGTCGCAGGCTGCCGCTCATGGCGCGCTCGTCTTCCATGATTATTACTGCCACCCACAGCATCAAGCGCGAAATCTGCGAGCACCTGGGCGTCCGGCCCGAAACGGTCGCCGTCATCCCGGACGCGCCGCGCAGCATATTTCGTCCGCTTCCATCGGCGCGGACGGCCGAGGCCAGACGAAGGCTCGGCGTCGAGGACGAATTTATACTTACGGTCGGGACGCTGGAGCCGCGCAAGAATCTGCCGGCGCTCGTGCGGGCTTTCGCAGAGGTTACGCGACGCCGCGCGGCGTCGCGCAGTCCGCAGCTGGTGATCGCGGGCCGTGAGGGCTGGCTTGCGGATGAGCTGTACGCTTCGATCAAGGAGGCGGGCGTCGGCGAGCGGCTCCTCCTGACGGGCTACGTTTCCGACGACGATCTATGCGCGCTCTACTCCTCTTGCCGGTTGTGCGTCTATCCTTCGTTTTACGAGGGCTTCGGCCTGCCGCCACTCGAAGCCATGGCCTGCGGCGCGCCCGTCATCACCAGCAATACGGACGCCATCATGGAGACGGTCGGAGATGCGGCGCGACTGGTTTCTCCGACGGACGTGCGGCAGCTGGCCGACGCCATCATGGAGCTGCTCGACGACGCGGCGGAGCGACGCCGTCTTTCAAACGCCGGTTTGGAGCGGGCCGCCGCGTTTTCCTGGGAAGAGAGCGCCCGCCTGACCCTGTCTGTCTACATCGAAGCGCTTCGTAGACCGGGGCCGGAAGGCCCGACGGCTTATTCCACATCCGTGGGATAACGAGCGGCGGCGGGCGCGTTGTTTCTGAGCCGCCACATGCGTAGCAGTGTTTTGGAGAAGGCCCATCCGAACTTGAAGAGCTTGGCGTGCGATTTGCCGGAGCTGCGCGCCATGTAGTGAAAGGGAACCTCCTTGATGCGGCATCCCCTGGTGTAAACCCTGACCAGTATCTCCTCCAACACATCGAAATCGCGCGCTTCGAGGGCTTCCCACTCAAGCGCATCTCTGTGATACATACGAAAGCCACTGGACAGATCGCGCAGCGGCAGCGAGAGCACCAGGCTGTAAGTGCGGTTCAGAATGTGGCTCAAGAGGCGTCGGAACAAACCCATGTCGGCGCGTCCGCCCTCGACGTAGCGCGAGGCTATCAGCATCTCTGCCTGGTCGCGCTGCTGCCAGAAGCTTTGTATAAAGACTGGCCGGTGCGACAGATCAGCGTCCATTGTAATAATGTAAGGCGCACGGCTTGCCGCGAATCCGGCGAGCAGAGCGCCGCCATAACCCCTCTCCTGTTGAATGACGACGCTGGCCCCCAAGCCCTCTGCCGCCTCTCGCGTCCCGTCCAGAGAACCCCCGTCGGCGACTATGATCTCCGCCCCCAGGCCGAGCCCACGTATCACGTCCTTGAGCGACGGCAGCAAATACTCCAGGTTGGCGCGCTCGTTCAGCGCCGGGATGATGACGGTGATGTCCGGCAGCTCTGTCTTCATAGCCAGGAGGTCTTCTTCGCTTAACACATTACGGGCGGCCGTCCGTCAGGCGCGCTCCGCCGCCGCTGCTACTGCCGATATGGCCCTTCCGATCAAAGAGGCCACTATTACACATTCGCCAATAAATGAGAAAGGCCGGCTCAAATCCT
>DASQYE010000371.1:0-3634 GCA_035639355.1 Pyrinomonadaceae bacterium | reverse complement strand
CGACGAGACCGATGCCGAGCACCAGCAGCAGGGCCGCGCCGCCTAGTATCCATGGCAGCGCGCTCGATTTTTTACGCGCCGGTTGCTGGTAAGGGGGCTGGCCCCCTGGGCCCGGCGACCAGCCGGGCTGCTGCTGAAAGGGCGGCGGCGGAGCCTGCTGGCCGGGCGGCGGCGCGGCGCGAGGCGCATAGACCTCTGTCGGCGGCGTCGTATCGCGCGGCGTCGGATAGGCGATCGTTGCGTTCGGATCGAAAGACGAGGGCGCATCGCCGCCGACGCTCAACAGCGGAGCGCCGTCGTCCAGGCAGAAGCTGAGTGCGTCGTCCGTATAGGTGCGACTGCAAGTGGGGCATCGTTTCATCTATATGCTCTCTTGTCTGTAATACTCGACAGGCGGCGAAATGCTTTCGGCGGCCCGGCTCCGCCCGCAAAACGGTATAGCTTCTCTTTCGACTCTGGCCGGGAGCGCTGCGAGGTTTGCCAAAAGCATTATACGGGATGTAAGGATGGACTCAAGCCTTGATGAAGCTGCCGCAGCGGCCGCAGAACTTAGTGCCCGGCGGATAACTCGTGCTGCACATGGAGCAGATCACTTCCGCGACGCGCGCGGGATTGACGACCGCAGGCCGCGCGGGCTGCATATTGCCTGCGGGTGCGCCTCCCGTGATGGTCGTGCCGCAGCGACCGCAAAATTTTGTTCCCGCCGGGTACGTGACTCCGCAGCGCGGGCATCGTATGGGGCTCAGCGGATAAACGCCCGAGCCAACGCCGCCGCCGCTCCCTGCCGCCTGGCCGCCCATGCTCCTCGCGCCGGCTTGCCCGCCATCGACCGCGTGAAAGTCCGTGCCGCCGCAGCGCCCGCAGAACCTGACACCGGCGGCGAAGCGCGCCGAACATTTAACGCACACGACGACGCCCGGAACGCTGCCGCCGATGTGGCTCGCTTCTCCCAGGCTGCCGCCGCGCGAGGGCGAGATTGGGTTGCCGTGGCTGCCTATGGCGCGCAGGTTCGCCTGTATGATCTGCTCGCTCGAATCTGGCCGAATCTCTATCACGCGCTCGTCGTCGGCATTGCCCGTCTGCGAGACTCTCAGGACGTGGCGACCGGGCGCGATGGAGGAGAGGATGAGCCGCCCGGAGCGACCTACGCTGCCGTGCCGTTCGTCGTCAACGTAGACCTCCGCGCCCGTAGGGGCGAGCACCACCACGCGCGAGTCGCCCGTATCTTCGTCTTCGGATTCCTCGCCGACGGCCGCCTCGAACTCTTCGAGCCATTCGGGAACGGTCGCGGGCCTCGCCGCCGGGTCTCTCTCAAGCGCGTGCATCACGGCGCGCTGAACCTGCGCGGAGATGTCCGAGCGCAGGTTGCTCAGAGGAGCGGGCGCATCCATAAGCTTTTGCGTGATTAGCTGCGTGAGGTCGCCCGTGAAGGGCGGTCGTCCGCCGAGCATGTGATAGGCGATAGTGCCGAGCGCGTATACATCTGCGCGCGCGTCCAGCTTGATGCCGGGCTGCATCTGTTCGGGGGCCATGTACTCGGGCGTGCCTATGATGCCGCGCGAGGCGGGGCCGCTGGCGGAAATTGCCTCGGCGGCCGCTTCCGTGACGATCTTCGCCAAACCGAAGTCGCCGACCTTTACAAAGCCGTCGCCTCCGGCAGGTATGCTCCCGCTCTTCTTACGCTTCTGCATGATGAAGATGTTGGCGGGCTTCAGATCGCGGTGGAGAATGCCTTCGTCGTGCGCCGCTTCGACCCCGGCGGCGATCTGGCGAAGGAGTGCGAGCGTGCGCTGGACGCTCAATGTCCCTTCACGCCTGAGCAGGTGATGCATGGTCTCGCCCTGCACGTACTCCATGACCAGGTAGAAGATGCCCTCGGCGGTTTTGCCGAAGTCCGTGACATCGACGACGTTGGGGTGGCGTATGGAGGCGGCCGTGCGCGCCTCTCGCTCAAAACGCGCGATGGCCTCGCCCTCCTGCATATCCTCGTCCGAGAGAATGTCTGGCCGTACGGTCTTGACGGCGACGCGGCGCGTCACAAGATTCTGGTCGCGCGCCAGGTAAACCTGGCCCATCGCGCCGCGCCCGAGCCGTTTTTCGAGAAGGTACCGCCCGGAAAGAAGCGTCCCGCCCGGCAACGTGTGCTTCGTATTGTTGCCCTCCTCAGGGCAGACGAGCACCTGGTCATCGTAGCAACGTTCGCACCGTGGGCATTCGCGCATTATCGTTTGGGGGCCTTTCGACCGCGCTGCTGAAAAAATTTGGCTTCGCCGAATCGCGTCCCGCGCCTTATCCGATCTCGCCGAAACGCCGTGCGAAGCGTAGCCGAACGGCCTCGGGCGCGAGCGTTCCTCTTTGGACGGACGAGCGCCCGCGCAGCACTCCTGCGTGTTTAAAGGGACGCCGTGGCGCTTACTCGGTCGCTCTGAAACATATCCGAAGAAGGCCATACCGGAAGCGACCGGGCGACCGGGCCAAGACCGCCTCGCGACGGGCGCGGGCCTTGCGGCTTCTTTAATATCAAAAGAATAAGGCGTCGCACAGTCGCGCGTCAATTAGACACGCCTCTGACGACGCCCTACGGCTCGCTTTCCCTCTAAATCTCTCTTTACTTGGCGGTCGCGGCCCTCTTCTGCTCCAGCTTCGCCGCCTCCATACGCGCGCCCAGCTGCTCGATCTGCTCCGAGCTTAAAACTTTACGCGCGCCAGGGAACATCTCGCCCTCTTCTTCATCGACGTGATGCTCTACGTTCTCCTTGAGCACCTTGAGTTTTGCGCCCCAGGTCTCGTCGTCCTTTGACAGCTCGTCCAGCTCGCCAAGAAGCTGTTTGACTACGGCGTGCTCCTCGAAGGCTTCCAGGGTGATCTCGTGCGTCTCTTTGGCCTCCTGGATGGCCGGATAAAAGATCTCCTCTTCGATGCGCGCGTGAATATCAAGCTCCTGCTTGAGCTGCGCGAACAATTCCTCGCGCGTCTTGACCCCGCGCTCCGTGGTCGGTTCTAATTTTTCAAAGATACCGGAGACTTTCTCGTGGTCTTGCTTCAACAGTTCAAATGCGTCCATATTGCGTCCATCCTCCCTCGATCTGTTCGGCTCCAATTGACGGAAATGCACGTTATTAATACGTGCGTAGGCTCTTCTGAAGACTTGGGGCAATTAGGATGCCGCGGAAAAATAAGTGAAATGTTTTTGCCTGCATTGTCATAAGAGTATGAGACAACAGACTGCGGGGCGGGCGGCCTCTCGGGTAGCCGTATCCATTCCGTCATACCCAGGGTCACTCCCGCCGGCTTGACCCGGTAAGTTGCCCGAAGTGTGTGGCGGGGAAAATTATTGACATTAGCGAGTAAATAAAATACCGTTTGCGACGTTTCCGCAACCTCGCTCAGGGACGGCCTTCCCGCCTTAACTTAGGCCCGAATCCGCTGCGTGACCTTTCAATACAGCCCGCATCCCCGACATAGCGGCGAAAGTTGCACGCCAGCCACCACTTGTAGTCTGACGCCGGGCGAGACTCGGGACATAAATCATGTATAGCAGAGCGGCGGCAAACCAGGACTGGCAAACGCCTCAAAACGGGAGGGGAAAATGGTAAAGGCTATCCGTCTTTTCTTGGCTATCACGTGCAGTTTC
>DASQYE010000370.1:0-4764 GCA_035639355.1 Pyrinomonadaceae bacterium | reverse complement strand
CTCCGATGACTTTCATACTGCTTTCCTAAAACTCCTTAAAAACCTGCACGCAAAACGGCCTTACGGCGCTCCGGGGGAGCGCTTTGAACCACCAAACACGCGATTTTTGAGGGGGAATGAAAGCGAGCCCGTGCGCCGCTTCCTTTGTGAATCACGCGAAGTTTTAATGGCGACTTGTCTACAGCGAGGTTTTTCGAGGGCGGACTGAGATGCAACCTTTACGGTGGAGGATGCCCGATGCCGCGCGAACGGCCCGGCACCGGCACAATTTCATGATGGTACAGCCCGACACGTGTTGTCAATGTTTTTGATGGTTGTACTCCGGCCTGCTCCATCGCGGTCAACATCTCGCGAGCGGGGCTCTTAGCGTCTATCGGGCAGGTTCCGCCCTGTTTCAGGCGAGTTTCGCCCATATATGAGCAGCTTCCACGTTGATAGGCGAGGGTTTCACAACGATATGAGCAGCTTTCACGCTGAATAAAAGAGCTTTCGCGTTGATGTAAGCAGCTTCCGCGCTGATATGAAGGGCTTTCGTATTGATATTAGAAAGTTTCACGCCGATATAAGCGGGTTTCGCTTCGATATGGAGGAGTTTTGCAGTGATATGAGCAAGTTTTGCGCTGATATAGCTGTATTTCGCCGCGAGATGGGTAGATATCGAAGAAATTATGAGAGATTAGCTTAATGTAAGGGGCTCTTCTTGATAACGCCTCCCTGCGCGTCGGCGAGCGGGTGCACGACGACGAAGGCCGTGTTGTCTATATCGAAGGCGACGCTCTTGACTCTACCGATTTCCAGACGCGTCACGACGCAGAACAAAACATCCTGGTCTTGATCGCTCAGTCCGCCGCGCCCCTTATAGACCGTCACGCCGCGATTGAGCACAGAGATGATCGCCTGCCTGATCTCTTCGCTCTTGTCCGAGATGATGATGACGGCCGTGTATTCCTCTATACCGTGAATCAGAAAGTCTATCGTTTTCGATGCCGCGAAGTAGGTCAGAATCGAATAGAGCGCCGATTCGACGCCGAGGAAAAAGGCTGCGGCCGAGAAAATGAAGATGTTCAGTATCAGTATGACATCGCCCACCTTCAGCAGGTTGCTGCTCTTGCTGATGAGCAGGGCGGCGATCTCCGTTCCGTCCAAAACCGCCCCGCCGCGAATCGCGAGCCCGATTCCGGCTCCTATAAAGAAGCCGCCGAACACGGCCGTTAAAAGCTTGTCGGGTGTGACATCAGGATATTTGACGAAAGCAAGGCAAAGGGAGAGGCCCGCAATCGCCAGCGCGCTTTTGATCGCGAAATCCCTGCCGATGTGGCGATAGCCGAGCGCTATGAAGGGAAGGTTGATTACCAGAATCAGAATCGACAGCGGGAACCCGAGCACATCGGAGAGCAGCATGGAGATGCCCGTCACGCCGCCGTCTATGAAGCGGCTCGACAGCAGAAACCCCTTCAACCCGAGTCCCGCCGAAAGAATACCCAGAATGATAAGGGCGGTATTCATGGCCGCCCGCATAAACCATCTCATCCTTTTAAGGATAGTCTCTCGCTTCTACACTTTCAAACCGCTCCGAGCGCATGGCGAATGCTGTCTTTGCGGCTCAAACGAATTTCGAGCTTGAGCGAGCGAAGGTTGAGTGAAACGCGCGCGCCCCCCTCATGGCGCGGCGCGGCGCGGCCGTGTGGCTGTGGGCGGCGAGGTGGAGCCGCCGTGATATTGAGGGCCACAGAACTGTCTGGGCTCTTGACCGATGGTGTAGGTCTTAGAGCGTATGACGGGACACACGCTCGGGTCGGCTATGAGTCCCGTCGTCGGATCAATGTCGAGCGTGATCGTGCCGAGCCGCGTCGCCCCGTCATCCATCGGCGCAGCGCGACCGTCAGTCTTCGAGGGCGGCTTGCCGCGCGGAGTCGCGCCGGGCAATGCGTCTTCGGGAAGCGGCGGAGCGCCCAAGTCGTCCACTCCGCCCTCCTCGTCGGTCTCGTCGGGCGGCACGGCGGCGTCGTCCTCCAAGGTCTCGTCAACGGGGCTTTGCGGGGCAGTGCCGTTGATGAAAAGCTCCGTTCGCTTATAAGGGTCATCCGGCGCGGCCAAGCCCCCTGTGCGCGTGTCTATCTCGGCCTGCTCGATGCCTTCGGGCATGGCCCAATCGCCGTTCCACTCCGGATGATCGGCCAGCGCCGCCGACATAAAGTCTGCCCAGATCGGGAGCGCAGAGTCGGCCCCGGTCAAACCCAGTTGCGAGCCGTCGTCGAAACCGACCCACACGACGCAAACCAGGTTGGGCGTAAAGCCGGCGAACCATCCGTCGCGTGACGTGCCGGTCTTACCGGCGATGCCTATGCGGCCCGGCACGTTCTTGAAGCCGCGCGCGCCGAGCTTGACCGCCGTGCCGCGGTTGACTACGTCTTTGAGGAAAGATGTCATCACGTAGGCGACATCGGGTCGCATCACGTCGTTCTTCTGCGTGGTCGGAGCGGCAACGGTCGTGCCGCCGCCGGTCGTCACGCGATTGATGGCGATGGGCGTCGCGCGCGTCCCGGAAGCGGCGAAGGCCGTATAAGCGGAGGCCATTTGAAGCGGCGTGGCCTCGCTCGCGCCGAGCGCCATAGACGGATACGCCTTCTGCACCTTGGGCAGACCAGCCTTGGCGGCGAGGCTCATCACGCGGCCGATAGTCACCTCCATCGCCACGTCCACCGTCACCACGTTGAGACTTCGCACCAGCGCATCGCGCAGTGTGACTGGCCCGTTCGTGTACGAGTCGCCGAAGTTGCCGGGCGAGTATTCCTGGTTATCGAAAGTGAAGGTCTTGGGCTCGTCCCTGTAGATGGTGGCGGGCGTGATGACGCGCGGCACGGGATCGTAGGCCGTGTTGAGCGCCGTCGCGTAGACGAAGGGCTTGAAGACGGAGCCGGGTTGTCGCATCGCATCGCTGGCGCGATTGAGCTGGCTCCTGGTGTAATCGCGCCCGCCGACCATCGCCACGATCTCACCCGTGTGAGCATTCATAGCGACCAGCGCGGCTTGCAGCGTCCCAGGCTCGACCCGCTTCGCATAAAGCTTGTCGAGCGCGGCCAGCTGTTTTGTGACAGCCTGGTAGGCGGCGCGCTGCAAATCCATATCGATCGTCGTGTAGACCCTGAGATGCTGCGCCGCGCCTGGGTCGCCGATGATCGAATCCAGCTGGTTCTGCACGTAGTCGGCGAAGTAGGGCGCATCCGAGGAATCAATACGGCCCTTGGTGGACGCTACTCGGAGCGGCGCGGCCTGGGCCTGCGCCGCTTCGAGCTGCGTGATCGCGCCCGTCTCCGCCATGGATTGAAGCACCTGGTTGCGCCTGGCCGTCGCCGTCTCTATATCCTTGTACGGATTGTATCGATTCGGGCTGCGTATAATCCCTGCCAGAAAGGCCGATTCATACAGCGTCAGCGTCGTCACGTCCTTGTTGAAATAGGCGTTCGCGGCTTCGCCGAAACCGTTGATGGAGAACCCGGCCTGTTGGCCCAGGTAGACCTCGTTGCAGTAGAGCGCGAAAATCTGCTGCTTAGAGAGCCGCGTCTCTATGATGATCGACATGTAAGCTTCGGCGAGCTTGCGACGCCAGGTGCGCTCGGGCGAGAGCAACAGATTTTTGACGAGCTGCTGGGTGATGCTCGATCCGCCCTGGCGCGCGATCGGCGAGTTCGGATCGGCGTCGTAGCGGCGTATGAGAGCACGCAGGATGCCGCGTATGTTGACGCCGTAGTGATCGAAGAAGGAACGATCCTCGGTGACCGTGATCGCCTTGACCAGGTGGGGCGGAAGATCGTTGAAGCCTACGACCTGTCGCTTTGAGCGCTCGCTTCCCATCACGGAGCTGATTAATTCCGGCTCCAACTGCGCCTTATCGTAGCGCCCGCCGTCGAGGTATGTGATGGTCGAGATGGATTTCCCGCCGCGCGCAAACTGCACACGCAGACGCGGGAAGGTCTTTTGACCGTCGAGCATAGCAGCGCGGCTCGGCTCCACCTCCAGATTTGCGCCGTTCAAGCTGTAGCGCCCGCGAGCGCTGTCGGCCTGCTGCGCTTTCTCTACGTAGCCGGCCCGCTTCAAATAAGCGATCAGCTGGTCGGTGGTGATATTTTCGCCGACTCGCAGCTCCTTCGGCGCGGCGTAAATCCCTGCCGAGCGCGTGAAGACCTCGCCGTTCAGCAAACGATCTATGCGACCGGAAAATATCCACCAGTAATACCCCAGAATGCCAAGTGTGATCGTCGTCAGAAAGACGAGCGTGATGATGACGGGCGGGCGAAAGATGCGTCTCATCCAGCGGCGGAAGAATCCAGTGGGCGGTTCCTCATACTTGACGACGCGCGGGGGACGGCGCTGCCCGCCACCGCTGCTGCGGGCGACCGGAGGCACGCGATTCTCTGGTGGATGTCGAACAGCCATTAACTCAGAACTCAGACGACCTGGCGACTTCAGCCCCATGCCCCTCGTTATCTATCTGCTCGCACGCCGCTTCCTTCCAGCTTATTTTGACAGATGATATCGCGCCCGACGGCAGCCAACATCTGGTGGCGACAGCGATCCTTACCCGCTCATATTCTTGATAAACGACGGAGGAGCATCCGAACCTAGCCTTACTCGTTTGAATCAAACGCCCGCGCTCTGGTGCAGGCGCAAGCTCTCTAGTAATTTCTTCGGCCTCGGCGGCCTCCATACCCTCAATGCTGCGCGCGGGTTGTTGTAACGCATGGCTTGGCTCGATGCGCATTT
>DASQYE010000369.1:0-4747 GCA_035639355.1 Pyrinomonadaceae bacterium | reverse complement strand
GCCCGACCTTCACCTTCTGCGACGAGCCTAAGCGAGCGGGTATGAGGTCGGAAGCGTTGATGCGAATCACGGCCAGGTCCGTGTCCGGGTCGTCGCCGATCAGAGCGGCTTCGCAACGGCGACCGTCATTGAGTGTGACTTCAATCTCAGACGCGCCGTGGACGACGTGACTGTTCGTGAGGATGAAGCCGTCGGGAGTGAAGACGAAACCCGAACCGCTCCCGCCCTCTTGTCCCCGCTGGCGACGACTGCCGAGGGGCGCACGTCTCCTCTGCTGCTGCCGCACGTCTATGTAGACGACCGAAGGGCTCACACGCTCGGCCGCGCTCGTGACAGCCCGCGAGTAAGCGTCCAACAACTCGTCGTCCGAGTAGCCATCGGATAGCTTCGCCCCCTCTTGAACTACTTGCGCGAAGCTCTCGCCCGAAAGCTGCGAGATTTCCGCCCCGTTGCTTGGTAATTCCATCTGCTCCCTCTTTCTACGCATTCCCTGCGAAGGCGTTTATGATTTGGGCCGTCGACGGCGTTCACATCATGACCAGACCTTTGCGTATGCCCTGCATGACGGCTTCGGTGCGAGTCGAGACATCCAACTTGGCGAAGATAGAGGCGACGTGAAACTTGACCGTGTGCTCCGAGATTTTCATGCGCCACGCGATCTCCTTGTTCGAGAGCCCGGAGGCCAGCATCTCAAGCACTTCACGCTCGCGCGGCGTGAGCGCGTCGATTTCCGGCGCGACTGTCGGCAGGCTGCCTTCGTCGGGCTGTGTACTCGACAGCTCATCGCCGGCCGCATTCCGCGTCGAGAGCAGCGCGCCGAAGGTCTCCGCGTCGAGCGCGACGAGTCCGGCGGAAACGGCCTCGATCGCCGCTATGATCTCGTCGCTCGAAGCAGAGCGCCGCAAGCTCGCCCACGCCACTCCCTCACGCAGCGCGTCCCAGACCCACTCGCTTTGACCGCCGCCGATGAGGACGAAGGCCGGAAAGTTTTCGCCTTCCGTCATCTCCTCGACCAAGTCTCGCAGCGCCGCGAGCGTTTCTTCACGTCGCCCCTCGGCGTCGAAAACGACCACGTCCACCGGCACGCCTTCCATTGCTTTCGCCGCGAAGAGCGTCAAGTCGGGCGCGCTGCCCACGACCGCGAACCGGGCATCATTAGCGATGAGCGATTCGAGCCCGATGCGCACGACATCCGAAGCGGCGACGATGAAAACGGTCGCCGCATCTGCGCCCTCGGCTCTTCTTCGCACGCTCACAAAGCTCTCGCTTACCTTTTCCTTGCCGGGCGCTCGCCCAGAGTTATCTCCGTCTCTTTGACTTCTCCGCCCCGCAGGAATACGGCCTTGATGACGGCCCCGACCTGCTCGCGCCCGAGTATCGCTTGCACCTCGTCCGTGTCCGCGACCCTGTTTCCGCCGAGCGATAGCAGCACGTCGCCGATCGTAATACCGGCTTTGTCCGCCGGAGCGCCCGCTTCAACCGACAGCATCATTAAACCAGAGACCTGCGGCAAGTTGAATCGCTCGCGCAGCCTGTCAGGCAATAAGACCGGCTGCATCCCGACGCCCAGGTAGGGCCGCGCGATGCGCCCGCTCGCGAGCAACTGGTCAACCACACGGTCAACGGTCGAGGCCGGAATCGTCACACCAGCACCGCGCGCGAGGCCTGTCGTGTTGATGCCGATAATACGGCCTTCCGCATCCACGAGCGCCCCGCCCGAAAAGCCTATGAAGACGGAAACATCGGGGCGAATCAGGCGGTCGATCTCGCCGCCGCGCCACGTGCGCCACTTGTCGCCCGCCGCGTTTATGATGCCGAGACTCGCACTCGCGCCCTGGTCCGGATGTGCTCGCCCGACGGCGAGGACGAGCGATCCGACTTTGAGCGACGAAGCTTCTGCAAACGGTGCGGGCGCGTCTGTCGCCGTCGCGTCGTGGCCCGCGACGCGCAGCACGGCGAGGTCTGTCCCCGCATCGCGCCCGGCGAGCGTCGCGTTCGTCAGGCTTCCATCGCCAAGTGTGACCGTGATCTCTTCGTCACGCCTGACAGTGTGATTGGTTGAAACGACCACGCCGGGACGCCAGACGACGCCGCTCGTTCTCACACGCGGTCGAGCGTCCACTGCGACTACGCGCGGGCCGACGCGCTCGACCGCCTCCGCCAATGAGCGCGAGAGCGCGATTAATGGGTTGTTTGTTTCCGCGTTAGTTGAATCCATGACCTGCCCTCCGTTGGAGTTCTACCGCCCTTGTGATTGAAGCTTGACACAGGCCGGGAGGCGCGCACATCAGCCGAATGGGTAGGTACAGACCAGGAATTTCGGGTAGCTCTTGCGGAATTCGGAAAACGACATATTTTCGCCCGACGTTGGGCGTCGCTTTCGGATAGCGGCGAAAGCAATTTGCGGGTGAAGCCCAGAAGGCGAAGAAAGCAGACGGAGAGCGCGTGTGAGATATGCTCGCGCCCTTTACGTATGATCGGGCCATTGCCTACGGGGCCCTTGACTAGCGAACGGACTCCGCTCCGGTCGCCTTTGCTCTCGGTTCGACAGGCAGACCGGCTTCATGCCACGCAGCCCAGCCGCCCGTCAACGCGCGCGCTCTTTTCCATCCGGCCTGTCTGAGTTCCTGCGCCACACGGGCGCTCGTCGCTTCGCTCGTTCAAGCGCAGTAGGCGATGAGCCACGCCTCCTTTTTGAGCCCAAGCTCGCTCGCGCGTTCGGCCACGTGATCGGGCGGCATCCGCACTGCCCCCCTGGCCTGAGCGTCCTCGCCTTCGAGGCTGCGTTCGGTGCGCACGTCCAGGATCGTGACCGGCTCGCCTCCCTGCCAAAGGCGTCTTAGCTCTTCGATTGATATTCTTTGCGAGCCCACTTGCCGTTCCTCGCCGTTGGCCCCGAGCTGGCGCGACTCCGCAGAGCCGGTCGAAGCAGAGCCGATCGAACAGGCGGCCAGCTCCTCGCCATCAGACGAGGGCGAAGAATCCGCGCGCGAATCGAGCGCGACGGGCTCTTCGGCGCGAGAGCCGTCGTGCTCGACCGTGTCAGCATCTTCCGGCGTCGCCACACCGGGGCCGAACTCACGAGCGACCTCAGGGCCTTGGGCCTCCGTCGCCTCTCTGGCGGCACGTCTATGGGCGGCGCGCGCCAGCAGCATGGGCGACCCGCCATGCAGCGCCACTGACACGAGCACCACCAGAGAACAGACCGCGAACAGTTGACCGCTGCCCGGCAGCCCCGCAAAGACCGGAAGCAGTATCAGCAGCAGCGAGCTGAGTCCGCGCGGCCCGTACCACGCGATCAGCAATCGCCCGCGCGTGTCCACGCCCGAGCCCAACAACGACAGTAAATAGACGGGCGTTCTTATTAAAAGCGCGACGACAGTGAAGAGCAGCACAGGGCCGTTGATTACCGTGAATCCGGTCCAGATCAAAGAGCTTCCCAGCAGCACGAACGTGAAGAGCAGCAGCATCTCCGCCGTCACCCCGCCGTACTCTACGAAGCAATCGCAAAGCTCAACGTCGAGCGCCGCGATCGTCATCCCGGCGGCAAACGCGGCGAGGAAACCACTGCCGTGCACGGCTTCGGCTGCGGCGAAGGCTGTGAACGCGACGCCGAGCGAGTATAGCGATTCGTAGTCGCGTCGCACGCCCAAACGCTTCCTGATTAGATCGAGCGCCGCCACCCCGAGCAGGCCGATGAGAATACCAGCGCCAGGGCCAAGGATGAACAGATTGAGCCCGAGTTTAGTAAAGCCGGCGCGGTCGAGCGTGGCTCCCGGGCTGAGAAAAGCCATCGCTATCAGCACGACCGGCAGCAAGACGACATCGTTGAGCCCGCTCTCAAGTTGCAGCCCATGACGCGCGTCCGTAGGGATGTCGCGGCGGCGCAGCAGCCCACGCAGCAAGACAGGGTCGCTCGAAGCGAGCGCCGCGCCGAGGATCGCCGCCCCCGCCACCGTCAGTCCCAAAAGCCACCAGCCCGCGAGCGCTATCAGCGCCGCCGTCAGTAACGTTCCCGGCCCGAGTAATCTTAGCGCCAGCTGTGCGCGGCGGCGCACCTCCGCGATGTTCAAAGAGACGGCGTCCGTAAAGAGCACGAGCGCCAGGCTCAAGGTCGCCACGACACGCAGCGCAGAGGAGTCGAGCGAGATGTTTAGGACGCCGAGCCCTGCGGGGCCGAGCACCGCCCCGAGCGCCAGAAAGACGGCCACCTGCGGCAATCCGCTGCGCTCGATCAGCCCCGACAGCAGCGCCGACACGATAATAACGACGCCTATGATGGCGAGCGTGGCCGCGAACGATTCTGCACTCATCGAATTCATTCCGAAGCAACTCCCCGCGCAAACGAGCCCTGCCCTCTGCGGCCAACGCACGGCGGCGGCATAGAACCCTTCCCTTCAGTAATTGTAAATCCCATCCTTCCTCAAAGCGACTCGAAGAACACCTCGTCAACGTAGCACCAGCCCCAATCCTCGCCGGGCTCGAAGGATTTGATTATGGGGTGATGGACGGTACGGAAATGTTTTGTCGCGTGCCTGTTGGGCGAGTCGTCACAGCAGCCGACGTGGCCGCACTCCATGCAGAGGCGCAGGTGCATCCATGTGCCGCCGATCCTCAAACAGTCTTCACAGCCATCGGCGCTCGGCGTTACCTCTTTGACCTGGTTCAGATGCGTGCATTCATCCGCCATTCTCTTCCTCTTTTCTTCGATGCCTTGTCAATACTATCGAATTATTCTTAGACCTCA
>DASQYE010000368.1:0-2131 GCA_035639355.1 Pyrinomonadaceae bacterium | reverse complement strand
CTCGTCCAGGAAAAGAGTCGAGCCGTCGGCCGCTTCAAGAAGCCCGCGCTTCAAAGCGCTCGCGCCTGTGAATGCGCCGCGCTCGTGTCCGAAGAACTCCGATTCAAAAAGCGATTCGGGGAGCGCGCCGCAGTTGATGGTGATGATCGGCGAATCGCCTCGCGCGCTCTTGGCGTGGATGAAACGAACGATGACATCCTTGCCGGTGCCGCTCTCGCCCGTGATGAGGATGGTCGAATCGAGCCGCGCCGCCGCTTCTGCCTGCGCGACGATGCCTCGCAAGGCGGCGCTCTTGTAGATGATCGGAGGCACGCCCACGTCGTCGGCGTTCGGCGCGCGCACGGCCGCCCGCAGAGATGCGTTCTGCCTGACCAGCCGCCTCTTCTCGTCCGCCTTGCGAATGATCGCTTCCATCTCGTCGAGCGTAGAGGGCTTGGTCAGGTAATCGTAAGCGCCGAGCCGCATCGCCTCCAGACCCGTCGGAAGCGAGGTGTCAGCCGTGAGCATGATGACCTCGGGCGCGTCCTCTATCTTCCTGATCTCGCGCAGCGCGTCTAGCCCCGAAAGCCCCGGCATCTGTATGTCCAGCAGGACGACATCGTAGTCCTTCTGACGCAGCGCCGCGAAAGCCTCCTCCGCCCCCGCCGCCGGAGATGCCTCAAACCCCGAGCGCGAGAGCTGATCCGTCACAAGCTTACGCAGCAGGTTGTCATCGTCAACCACGAGCACGCGAATTCTTCGACTCATAAGGATGAGGGATGAGGGCGGCAGCGTGAGGGATGAAAGTTAAACGAACGAGCCTTCTTTCATCCGACACCTTTCATCACTTCCTTTATCCCTTTGCCCCTCCTTTGACTTTTAGGTTTTTTGTCCTTGCGGCCTTCATCCTTCTTTTTCCGGCGCTCTTCGCGGGAGCCAGAGGCGGAAGCGGCTGCCGGTATTCTGCTTGGATTCGACGGTGAGCGCGCCGCCGAGCGCTTCCGCCAGGGTGTAACAAATGGCGAGTCCCAGACCAGAGCCTTTGCCGGGGTCCTTGGTTGTAAAGAACGGATCGAAGATGCGCACGAGAAGCTCGGGCGCGATGCCGTGGCCCGTGTCCGCGATCTCTATGGCGACGCGCTCGCCCTCGCGCATCGTCTGGACGGTGATCTGTCCCTCATCGCCCACGGCGTCGAGCGCGTTGCTCAAGAGGTTATCGAGCACCTGCCGCACCATCCCGGCGTCGGTCGCCACTTCGCCGACCCTTTCGTCCAGCTCGACTGTGACCCTGACGGCCTCGGACGCGGTGCGCTGCTGAGCCAACCGGGCGCTCTGCGCCACCAGAGCGTTGATGTCGCAGGCGGTGCGATGAGCGCGGCGCTGGCGCGACAGGTCGAGCAGCCCGCGCGTGATCGCCTTGCAGCGAAGGGCTTGGCGAATGATCTCTTCGAGATAGAAATTCCATTCTCTCTCTTCGGCGAGCGCCGTCGTGTCGGGGCTCGCGCGCATGTCTCTGAGCGTCGCTTCGGCGCAGGTGGTGATGGCGGCGAGCGGATTATTGATCTCGTGCGCGACGCCCGCGGCGAGCTGGCCCACGGTCGCCAGCCTGCGCGAGCGCGACAGCTGCTCCTGCATCTCCGAAAGCTCCGTCACGTCGCTCCAGGTGATGACGCTCCCTCCGGGAGTGCCGGGCTGTTCGAGCGGCGCGACCGACACCAGGTAACGGCGGCCGTCTTCGGCCTGAAGCTCGAAGGAGGAGGCCAGCCCCGTCGATTGGCCCATGTGATAGGCGGCGGCGCGCTCGCCGAAGAGACGCGCGAATGCGTCCGCGCACGAGAGACCTATGGTATCGGCGGGCGACAGGTTCATCATCTCGGCGGCGTGCGCGTTGCAGCGCACGATCTGCATCAGATGATCGTGGACGATGATGCCGTCCGGTATCGCGTCAAAGGTCTGCTCCCAGATTTTCTTGCCCGCGCCCACCGTCTCGATCAGACGCGCGTTGTCGAGCACCATCGCGGCCATCTCCGCTAAATCTTCGAGCAGCCGCTTCTCTTCACTCGTAAAGCTGTGCGCCGAGCGAAAGCCCACGACGAGCGCCCCCAGCGTCTCGCCGCGCGCCTTGAGCGGAGCTATCGCCACATCCCGCACG
>DASQYE010000367.1:0-4256 GCA_035639355.1 Pyrinomonadaceae bacterium | reverse complement strand
CGCCCAGGCAGGTGCGAATCGTCTTCACGCCGCCGACGACTATCCGCGTATCCCCCTCAAGATACGGCTCGCGGATGACGAACAGGCTGAGGCGCGCGAGAATCGCCAGAAGTGATGCTCCGTAAAATGCGTAAGCTGCCTTCAGGTATGGCGGCAGCTCCGATATTCGTTTGATGTATGGACGAGACGTTGCCATCGTTTGAAGACGATCTTATCTTACGAAGACGAATATTCATCTGGACTCATTGCGGTACAAAGCGAAAGCGTATTCACCATCTTCATACCACAGCGGGTCGATCAACCGAAACAAGGCTCCGTACTGAACGGTGTGCTGCGGCGGCGGGAGCTGCGAGCCTCCGAATTTGCTATGACGGTATTCGAGGATGACACTCTCGGCCTGCCTGACGGTCTCTTTCGTCCAGAGCATTCTGACGTGCTGCCCTTCGTAGGGTATTGGCGTCATAGTATTGACAGGTTGCAGGGACGCAAACACATAAGTCTCCCAGTAGCCGCCCATCAAGACAGCGCCGGGCGCTTTACGTGCCAGCGTCAGGGCCGTCTCCCTCGTCAGCTCGTAATAAGGACTTCGACTCACGGGCGGAAACCGCAGCGCCAGCAATACTACTGCGGCGGCAACGAGCGCCGTCCGCGCGTAGCTCCGCAGGCCGAAATGTTTTCGCGCATGATCGAAGATCAAAAAGAGAGTCAGCAGGCCGCTGACGGAGCCGAACAGATGGGTCAACGTCAGATACCTTTCATTATACTGGTTAAAGCGAACGTGATCTATGGCGACGACCAGAACGAAGTTGATAACGGCGATTCCGCAAGTCACCGCGATCAGAATCCAGATGTCGTCGGTCAATTTACTACGCAAGGTTTGCATCAGCTCGTTTCTTCCCTTCACTCGCAGGTAAATAAGAACGCACAGGAGCGAAAGCAAGGCTAAAAGTGAAACCGCGAAGAAGGGCCACCACGCGACCTGTATAAGGTTGTGTAATTGCGCATAAAGATTCTCGGTCAAGTGACCCGTGTCGATCGCCGTCGATGTTTTAAAGTCGTAGCCATAATGCTTCACGTTGTAGCGGTGATAATTGAGCCTCAACAGAATCTCGGCCAACGTCGCCGCCAGCACGAGCGCAAACCCGATGCTGTATCTTTTGAGCGCCCGCAGATCGAGGCGCACGCGCCGTGGCTCCGCCTTCAGGTGCGAGCGAAGGGCCTCCAGTCCGAGCAGGAAAAAGAGGAAAGGGGCGCTGGCGAATGAGCTGAAGATCGCCAGAAACGAGAACCACAGGGCGAGAAAGCACCAGACGTAGAGATGCCAGGATTTTCCTTTCGTGCGCTCGGGCCCGCCGGGTTCTGACGTTCGCCTCAAACAGTACCAGCCGAGCAGAAGCGTCGTTACCTGCCAGGCGTAAACCTCGCTCACCTCAAAGAGGTGGTGACGAACCTCGCCGTGCAGGCACAAGGTAATCAGGTAGATGAGCATCACGGCTAACGGGTCGCGCCCGTGTGCGAGGCCGGCCAGCACGAGCGCTCCCGCAAAGGCGCAGACGGCCTGCATAATAAAGAAGCTCTGATCCGTCCAGCGATAATCAAAGGTGCGCCGCACCGCCTGCGCCAGCAGCATAGGCCAGCCGCCCCACCTGTCCTGCCCGTAATAGTAGGCGTTGGAAATCGTGATCGGCCTCTCGTCGTTCGCCATCAGGATAGGGATGGCACAGTCGGAATTAAAAAAGACGTAGTTGCTGCCGGGCGCGAAGGTCTCGACGGCGCGCCAGAGGAAGAATCCCCAGATGAAGATCGACGCTATGATAAGGAGCGCTCTCTTCACGGAAGAAGAGGGGCCGGGGGCGATACTGGCCGGGATGAGTTCTTGCATCTTAGCCTTCCGTTTCGCGCGTGATTGCAGAGAATGTACGGATCCCAGGGCGCGGTCTGGCCGTCGCTTTCGCACGCGCCCGGACAACGTGTTGGCCCACCCGTGCTTGAAAGTCAAGGATAAAAGACCTCGTAATCGGCGCTCGCATATTCGTCGCCGCCATAACCGAAATGGCAGCGCCCGTCCTCAAGCAGCTTCCCGCCATGCATTCCGTAGTCTCTCGCTCTGTAGAGCATTGTGAACACTCTTATCTCTTCTGTGTAGTGCACACGGCAAACATTCATGTAACGATTGTTCTCCCAGCCGCCGACCAGCGCTCCCGCCGTAACGGGTCGTCCCCATGAGCCTCCCGCATAGACGGCCACTTCGTATTTTGGTCTCTCGACCTCGCGCCCCTCGTAGCCTATATTGCACTGCCCGCCGATCAGTTTTCCCGGATGCATCCCACTGCCATACAGCGCCCGGCACACGTACTGAGTGACGCCGTTGTTCAGGCCGCTCGATTCCTGTCCCAGCGCGATCGCGCCGGCAGGAACAGGTTGACCAAAGCGCGTCTCCACCCATTGCACACGCGCTTCGCTCGCCGGAAGAGCGTTGAGGGCATTGGCGACATCCGGGTACGAAGATATGTCGCCTGGCGGGTGTGCGGGATTACTGGTTGACTTGCGGGCGACTTTAACGGAGGAGCTTCGCACGGAGATGCCGAGCGCCAGTGCGATCGTTAAAGCGACCACGAGCGCCAGGGCGATGAAAAGTTTCTTCATAGAAAGGATTACATTCCGCGCCGGTAAACGATCCGGGGGCTCGGAAGCACGGGCGGTAATACGATCTTTATTTTTTCAGATTACGAGCTTTCGACCGGCGTCGCAACTTCCAGGTTATCCTTCGCACGCCGTCATGCTTCTGTACAACCAGCCGGGCCGGACGGGGGCCGCTTGTTTCGACTCTGGATTGATCGTGCTCTGGCAAAAGATGTATTGCCCCCACTCTGGCCGTCGATGCTTTAGAAGCGCACGCGCTGCCTCTGAAGAGATGCCGGACAGCGGGCGGGCTGGCGTAACATCGGCCGTGAACAGAGTAGTAACGTGGAACCCGTTTATGGAAAGCAGCTGAAAGACATCCTGCGTGGTGTACTCTCTGTTATGCCTGCCGTATGGGCCATAGCCGGAGTAAGGGTCGTAAACATTCTCTCCCGCGATCAGCCTGCACACGTTATCGGGGCGGGCGACGTTCGGCGTGGTCAGCACCAGGTGGCCGCCCGGCTTCAAGACCCTCCTGATTTCCAGCAGAGCGTGAACCGGGTCGGACAGAAGATGCTCTATGATCTCGCAGAAGAGAACCACGTCGAAGCTATCGTCCGCGTAGGGGAAAACGTCCTCTTCTATATTGAACTGCTTGTAAGCATACTCGACGACCTCGCCCGTCTTTTCAATAGCGACTTTCTGAACGGCCTCCTTTTCGGGATGCCCGAAGAAATTGGCCAAGTGCAGGCGGGCCGCGCGGAATTTATGTAGAAGCGTGGTCGTGAAATAAGGGTTCGCTCCCAGCTCAAGCAAGTCCTGGCCGGCCCGGTCAGGCACGAGCCCGAGCGTATAAACGAACCGCTTAAAATCATCCTCGGCATAAGCCCTCAGCTCCTCCGGCGGCCCGTCTTCGACCAGCACAGAGGCTAGAAGCTCGCGCAGCTCACCTTCAGACCAACCCGGCGGGAGAGGAAGCGGCGGAGAAATCTCCGAGCCCAGACCCGGCGCTTCGGCCCCGGCCTCCTTTTGTTTAGAAGCAGCATTTTGCTCCGAAGCAGCGGGAGCCGACGAAGCGACTTCCTGAGGCTCGTCGGTCTTTACCTCGCCTGCGCGCCCGCCGCCTTTTGCCGCACTGGCACAATCCTCGATCGCTTCGATGAGAGAGCGGCGCACGGTCTCGGGCTGAAACCTTGAGACGACGTATCGTCGCCCTCGCTCGCCCATCTCGGCCAGGCCCCCTTTGTCCGCGAGCATTCCCGAGAGCCCGTCGGCGAAGGTTTGATAATCATGGTAAATCTTTCCGCCGCCGCTCTGCGTCACATGGTCAACTATCACGTCACAGACGCCGCTCGCCAGGACTGGCGTCCGCTGCGCCATCGCCTCAAGCGTAACGATGCTGAAGCTCTCCTTTCCCGAAGGCATCGCAAAAATATCAGCGCCCGCCATCAACCGGAATTTCTCCTCCGAGGAAACGAAGCCCAGGAACTCTATGTCCGGGTGATCCGGCACGGGTATGTCGTCCTTGCCCGTTAATACCAGACGCAGATTCGACCCGCTGCTCTCTTTGAACCGGATGAAGTACTCGAACAGGTCGCGGCAGCCTTTGTTCGGGTCGATGCGCCCGCAATAGA
>DASQYE010000366.1:0-15914 GCA_035639355.1 Pyrinomonadaceae bacterium | reverse complement strand
CGTGGAGACCGCGTGACCCTTGGCGGGCAGGCCGTCACGGTGCTGCGCTGCGAGCTGCTGTGATCGCGCGTCCGTGAGCGCGCATCACTCTTTCTCTCGGCTCAGGATTCGATGGCGTTGATCTGCACGGGGTCTCCGACTCGCGGGCGGTCGAAAGCCTCACAGGCGTTGCCGCCGCGCAGGAAAAGCTCCATCCATCGAGTCTCCGCGCCCTTCGCATCTTTCCAGCCGCTACTACCGGGCGCGAATGCCATCTCTCCCTGCTCGACTTCAAAGCTTCCGTCGCTTGCCATCGCCACGCGCTCCGTCTCGCCAATGCGTACGAGCACCCTTGAGCCGGAGCGCGTCTCCCGCGAGCCAGCTCGAATCGTCGTCTTCAGATTGCCGTAGCCGTCCACGTAGGCGATGCGATTTCGCGGCACATCAGGAATATCGGCGCGGTCTATCTCTTCGGCGAGGGCTGCGGGTTGGCCCAGGGCGATTGCGCCCGCCGCCTGCGGGAAGAGATCGCGCGAGCGAAACTGCGAGCCTTCGGCCGGTACAGCCGCCCAGCGCAGCTCTTCAGCCGCATCGCGCACGAACGAAAAAGCGTGGCCCGCGTTGACGCCGATCACGCGCACGCCCGTCGAAAGGCGCGCAAACGCCAGCCGCTCGCCGGCGTTACCCTCGCGCGCCTCGTCGTCGTCGGCGCGCGGCGCGACGTTGTGATAAATGATTGTCCCGGCGGGCGCTTCGTTCAATCCGAGCTGCGCGACGCAGAATCCTGCGGCCAGCGTCTTGAAGGCCGGGACGGGCGTCAGCATCGGCTCGGCGTCCGGCAGGTAATATTTAATGCGTTGGACAACTTCGGCGAAGGCCAGATCGCCCTGACCGTAATCGGCTATAATGTGGACTAACAAAAGCGCTCCCTCCCTTTGATCGCAAGTCGGTTCGGATAAATCACGCGGGGGAAATAAAAGCATTAGCAGCAGCCTATGAACGCGCGAGGGCCATTATGCTTTGATACCGGGTCGGCCATCAATGCGCCGCAGGGGCGCGTATATTTCGTCCCGCCGGAAAATAGGCTCCACGGCCGTCCCGTCGCTCAGCGGCCCCGGCTCGCCGAAACGTAATAGACGACGCCTCCATGATCGTCCGTAAAAAGAAGACCGTCCGCGCCTAGCCGCATGACATCGGCCGGACGCCCGTAGAGCCTGCCGTTCTGTACGAAGCCGCTGACGAAGGGTTGCGCCGGCGCGCCCTCCTTCACCTGTACGATGAGGTGGCCGCGATTCATCCTGTGATCGGACGAGCCGTGCAGCGCGACCAGGAAACTGTTCCGAAGGCCCGGCATTTGAGTTTCGGAGTCGAAATACTCAAGGCCGAGCGGGGAGCTATGCGCCGGGAAGGCTGCGTAGGGCGGCGGCACGTTGCGGCAATTCAACCTCTTCGCGGAATTAGCGAATTGCGAATCGCCGTAGTTCCTTGAACGATACTGGAAACAGTAGGGCCATCCATAATTCGCGCCCTCTTCGACGACGTACATGGTATCCTGTGGCTTGTCCTTGCCCAGGTGGTCAGCGCCCATGTTGGTCGCAAACAATTTACCGCCCACCCACTTTATCCCGACCGCGTTACGCAATCCCTTTGCGAAAATCCTTTGACGGCTGCCGTCCGGCTCCATCACTAGCACCGTCGCCCTGATCTCTTCCTTCTCCTCGCAGGCGTTGCAGCTACTGCCGACCGAGACGTAAATCTTTTCGTCCGGGCCGATCGATACGGTCCGGGTCAGATGCCAGCCGCCGTATTTATAGCCGAGGCCGTAATCGGGGAAAGTGGCGACGACTTCGGGCGCGCTTCCGGGAGCGTCGTCGCCGCTGCGGTAGCGATAGCGTACAAGCCGGTCGGTCAAAGCCAGGTAGAGCCAGTCGGTCCCGTTTCGATCAGTGTAGAAGGCTATACTGTTCGGATTACGCAGGCGCGCAAGATAGCGCGTGACTCGGCCGAACTTTCCCTTCTGCGCGTCGAAATCGTCCAGGATATAGACGGCCCCGCGACGATTGTCCGTGAGGTTGTACATGTCCGTGACGAAAATCCTTTTGTCCGGGCTGCGGGCCATGAAGCGCACGCGCTTTAATCCTTCTGCGGCGACATGGATGTCGAATCCTTCCGGCAGGCTGAGATTGAATCTCTTACCGTCGGCCAGCGAGATACTATGAGGCGTGAGCTTCAAAGCGCCGCCTCGCCGCTCGCCGTAGTCCCCGACCGGCGCTCGACCCGGCGACACGCGAGCCGCCGCCAGGAGGCCACGACCCCGCGCCTTCGCCTGCGCGCCGTCGTCTTCCAACCGCATCGCATTCGATCCGCAGGCGATTAAAAGAAGGAGCGCAGCGCTCGCCCTGATCTTCATCGATCTTATATTGACTCGCATGCCGTCCTTTTCGCTCGTCAACGCGGGCGGTGCCGGGCACAGCCCGCGTCCGCTTCGGCCGCCTCACTTAGACTCACGCTCGCCGAGTCTGTAAATCTCCGTGTTCGGATGATAGGCCTTCCAGTCGAACCAGTAATCGTTGAGGACGAAGACTCTTTTTAGTTGTCGGCCGGCGAGTGTGCCGGTCGTCGAGCGTCCTGCGAAATCCCATTCGCTGCCGGTGTCGCCGTCCACGAGCCGTAATGGAGTGGTGTCCGGCTTCAAGAAAAAATCGACCTTGCGTCCGTCCACCAATCTCTCGTAGGCGCGCACGGACTTCCCGTCGTCGCCGAGCACGACGAGTACGGGCACGCCGCCTACGGAGTCCAGTATAGGGCTCTGCTGCTGTACGGCCGCGAGCGGGTAAGCCTTCGATGCCGCGCCCACCGTGACGCCTGCGACGAGCGTGCGCGGCGGCATCGTCTCGTCCTTAACGTTCGTGGCGACGGGCATTCTGGCGACGCGCTCTTCCCAGTTCGCGGGAGCGTAGTGCCCCGCTCGCTCAACCTCCGCGTCGGGTCGCAGCACGCGCCCCTGCGGCTTCTCGCGCTTCCAGGTCGCGAAGGTCAGCTCGTCGTGGAAGACCGTTTCGAGGCGACGGCCCTTGAGTGGGCCAAGAATGGCCTCGCCCGTGATCTGCTGCCACCAGGAGCCTGTCTCCTCATCGCGCATGATGAAATTCTGGTTGTTGATGCCCGCCAGCCGAAAGTTCAGCTTGCGCCCGTCAACGGTCGCCGCCCACACCAGACCGGTGTGACAGAGCGTTCAATAGGTGGCGACGACCGGCGTTCCGCCGGCCGTGTCCTGCACCAGATGGTGATAGGCCATGAGGCGAACAGGATAGGCCACGGACTCGCCGTTGACTTCTATGGCGAGCACCATATCCGTGTCGGTCAGAAAGTCCGCCTCAGCGGCGCGCGCATAGGCGGCCTTGGCGAGCGGGTTGAACATCCACTCGAAATGGTTCTGCCGCGCGAACCAGGTCGCCCCTAGCAAGAGCACGAGCGTCGCCGCCAGGATCGATCGCAGCCACCAGTGCCGAGCCCCGCGCCAGAGCCATAGCACGAGCGCCAGCGCCCCGACCAAAGCGATCAGCGTAATGACGGGCGACCAGCGGCGCAGCGTATATGATAGGGCGAGACCCGATTGCGATTGAGGCCGGAAGGGTTGAATCAGCCATGCCGGTGTGAGCACTATCAATAGGGCGGCGAGCGTGAGGATTAACAACAAGAGCCATGCCGCCTTGCGCCACATACGCGAGCCGTTACCCGTAGGGTTTTCCATAGAGACATTCTTCATGTATCTGCTCCTTGCAAGCGGTTGGCCCCCTCAGAGGCTCTTCAAAGCCGTACCCGTATCCGCCCAACGCGAGAGCAACCGCCGTCGTAAAGCCTTTCAGACTTTTACGTTCGAGCCATTACCATAACTGATTTTGACGGCGTATGCGTCGAAAAATTTGTTCCCGCCGCGACGGGGCGGCCCACTCCTGCCGGGAAATCCGCGATCGCCCTCTTGAAGGAGATGCAGTGGACGGCGCGGCGCGGCTCGCCCGTCGGCCTGATACCAAACGGCACGCCCCGTAGAGTCTGGCGGACTCGAAAAGCGTGCCGTCGGTTATGAAGTCGCGTCCGAAAGACGGGCCTCTATGTGCAGGGGACTCGGCGTCCCTAATCATTATACGGATTATAAGCGGCGTCCGGGTACCACTCGCCGCGAAACAACGCGCCCTGCCTCTTGATCGAGCATCGCTGCACGTGAACGCTGTCGATAAAGCTATGACGAAACTGCGGCGCTCCCCAGTCGCCGCCCCAGATCAGCCCGTGCGCGTGGGCCAACGTACCGAGCAGCGAAAAATCGCCCTTCCATGACGGCTGCCTGTTGACCACCCTGACCACGTCGCAGGCCAGCCCGTAGTTGTGCACGCCCACCTTGCTCAAACGAGTTGCGCCCTGATTGAATAGCTGCGTTTGTCGCGCCTGGCTGCGGAAGGTCTCGAAGACCATCAGCTCCAATCCGTGCGCCGAGGCGTCCGCGATGATGGCCTCGACTATCTGCCTTGTGACGGGCTCCAAAAGCCCCATGTCTTTTACGATCTTTGTAGTCTTGAAGCGCGAGTCTTTCTGAATCACATCTGTGTAGAAGTTGCTCATACGATCTCCTTTGAGGGTGAATGTCGATGCCAGAAGTAGGAAGCCGGCCGCACGCTTCGCACATCCCGCGTGCGAAGCCTGGCCTCGGTTCGATCAGGTGTTGGCGTGAGGCTGATGAGGATAAAGCTCACATCAGCAGGGAAGCAAAACCGCGGCAAAGCACGGGCACAATATTAAGAGCGCGGGTAAATGTCAATATCAACGGCCGCCCGGCGGGATCAAAAATTGTATTGCCATTATTCCATGTTGAAGTATATCATCACGGCCTCTTAGCTTTACCCCATTCACCTGCCCGGAAAGGAAGCCAGCTATGAAAATCCGTCTCGCTAGACTCAGGCATCCGAAACGTTACATCATCAGCACCACGGTCGCGCTCGCAGTAATCCTCAGCACGTTCGCTCTATTGCCCGTAACTTCAATCGCAGAGCCGCAGAGGGGCGAGTTCATGATCGTCAACAAATCCAGGTTTACCATCTACCAGCTCTATCTTTCCAGTTCCAGGAATCGCCGCTGGGGAAGAGATCAGCTCGGCCGTCGTACCATCAAACCCGGCGACTCTTTCACGCTGAATCGCATACCTTGTGACCTTTACGATATTAAAGTCGTGGACGAAGATGGCGATGCCTGCGAGATCAGGGAAGTATCCATGTGTCGAGATCATACCCACTGGGACCTGACAAACGACGACCTCTTAAGGTGCGAGGGCTTCAGATAACATCTGGTCTTCTCACCCAAATCCAGCATGAAGCGCCTGGGCCCACCCGTCCCCGGCGCTTCATGCTTTTTCGCCACAGCGGCCCCGCAAACAATCATCCTTTCAAAGTAATCGCCGTTCACCGAAATGTTCTGGAAAAATTCTGACGAAAGCCCTCACCCGTCCACAACTGAGCGGCCCCGCTGCGCTGTCTTCTCCCACACCGGCGGAAAGCCTGGCGCTGCGCCCCTCTCTTCCAAAAGATGTCACACCCGAACGTAAAATGCCCGCCCCCACACAAGTCGCCCACTTGACGTAATGATTACTACTCATATAATCCTAATAACATCAACCACCATGTGGCGGGGTAGCTCAGCTGGTCAGAGCGTGGGATTCATAACCCCAAGGTCGGGAGTTCAAGCCTCCCCCCCGCTATTCGTTAAAGCAAATGGCAGCAGCGAACCCTATTGCAATCGCTGCTGCTGCTATTTGCCGAAGGTGACTGGGCCGAAATTGACGATGATCGCTGAAGTGGACGCTGGAAGCCAACATGGGTTGAAGTCAACGAATTCCTACCAGCCCTTGCACCGACTGGATCAGTTTCTCTGAGTCGTAGCCGATTCCGTCCTTGAAGACGATCTCCACCTTCTCAATGTCGCTGATATTCGTTGCAGGATTTCCTTTCACCACCATCAAGTCAGCCTGTTTCCCGACGGCGATGGAGCCGATGCGCGAGTCCTCACCGAGAAACCTGGCCCCGTTGAGGCTGGCTATCTTGATCGCTTCCACAGGCGTAAACCCGGCTTCAACCAGCAGCTCAACCTGGCGCAGGTCACCGAAACCGGCCACCACGCCTCCGTTGCCCGTTGGGTCGAGCCCGGCGATTAGCAGCCCACCGGCCCGGACGAAGGCCCGCTCAAAGTCCATAGCCTTGCGCAGCAACGCGACGTAATTCGTCTCCGAGGAGACGCGTGCCCGAGCGGCCAGATAGCGCACCCGCGCGTCCGTTGACATCACATTGAGGACGCGCGGATTCAGTAGCGCGCTGGCCGCTCCGATCCCACTTTGTGCAAGGGGCGCACCTCCGGCTTCGAAGACGGGCAGCGTGGAGGTGAGCGCAACCTTCTTCGCCACCAGCGTGCGGATCGTCTCCTGCACGGCGGCGCTGTTCAAATCTAGTTGGCGCAGGCTGGCGCTGACAGCGCTCCCGGGCGGACACTCATCCGGCCGTTTGTTTGGAACAAATTCCGAGTCTACCAACAAGCCGTGTTCGAGATTATCGATGCCGATCTCTGCCGCTTCGCGAAAACCTATAGAGCAGAGGTGGCCTGTAACCTTCAGACCGCGCTTATGCGCTTCTTCTACAGCGGCGCGCAACTCCGCGCGCGTGATGTTCATATACGCTTTGAATGACGTAGCGCCTTCGTCGGCCCAGAAGTTCACCATCCGCCGAGCATCATCGGGTCCCGTAAGCTCATGCATTACGGGCGTGAATGCGCCGCGTCCTTCCAGGTATGGGGCCGTGATGTGCATCTTGGGCCCGATCATGCGGCCGTCATCAATCAGCCGCTTGATTTCCAGGTCGGTGAAGGGCGCTACGCTGCCGGTAGTGCGGATAGTTGTGACCCCGAGCGCCAGATAGAGACGCGGGAAGCTGTTACCCATGTCAGAGTAAATCGGCGGCGTTCCACCTTGAGGGAAGAACAGGTGGTTGTGCATACCCACCAGTCCCGGCAGAACTGTGTAGTCTCGAAGATCAAGGGTCTGGACGTTTGGTGGGAGATTGGCGGTAGCACCCGGCGAGATTGACTGAATCTTGCCGCCACTTATCACGATGGTCTGGTCGTCCAGGGCTGCTGCCCCTGTGCCGTCAATGACGCGCACATGGGCCAGTGCCACCACGGGCGCTTCGACGCGGATGAACTGTTGCCGTTCAGACGTGGGCGTCTGCGCAACGATGTTGATAGCGATACCAAAAAGCAGGAGAAGTGCAGTTATAGTTTTCATGGGTTCTTCTTGTGTAGATGAACGCCCAACAGGCCGGCTGAACCCGCGAAGCAAGGTCGTCAACATTCAACGCGACTGACCGAGTAGAGCGCCGTCACCATTCAACAGACCATTTTAAAAGAAAATGCCAGCAGGCGAACGCCCGAATTGATCGGCTGCGAGCATAAAGCATTGGGCATTGTGTAACAAGATGAAAGAAGTGCTCACTGGCGAGTGTTTCTTGATTTCATGGAATCGAAGGAAACATTGGATAAGAATATCGCAACCAGGCTTTACAATTTAGGCTCAAATAATCCAGATGGCGCAATGGGGAGGGGCTCCATCATGGCTACGATCTTGCGGCGGAAAGATTGTCCTGAAGATTTGCTTGAGAGTGCCGCGAAGTCAGAGCAGAAGTTGCTGCGAAAGATTGGAAATGAAAGATTGGCGGCGAAAGAGACATGCTTAAAACGCAATCTAACAACTCATTGAACCCGACTCCTCCAAGCAAGGGGGTTGCAGAGAGCGCCGCTTGAGATGGACTGAACACTCACAAATGCGGGCTCACCCTCTGCGCTTTAACGGGTTGACCGGGGTATCAGATGGTCTGTTAAGGGGACGTACTGATTTTTGTCCAGATCGATGCCGACGATGTATGAGCCTGTCGAGCCGATTCTGCGATTTGGGCCAAAAGTTACGGGAGGCATAACCCCTGTCTTGAAATCCTGTATCTGCTCAAGCGAACGAAGAAGCGTCGCCCGGTCGAGTTGCCTGCCACTTAATTTTACGGCTTCGTAAAAGACTTTTGTCGAAGCAAAGGCCACAGATTGAAATGCGGGGCTGCGAAGGCCCGCACCGCTCTTTTGCATGACGGAAATGAATTCGGCGAAATCCGACTGATTCGGCAGCGCCGCCGGATAAGCCAGAAAGGTGCGCGCCGCCACGCTCGCGGGCAGACTAAATGCCCCGCGACCGATCATCACCACGGAGCTTAGGAGCGGCGCTTTCATATTCACACGATCCATCTCTGCGGCCAAAGCCCCGATGCTCGCCGCGTCGCCGAAAAAGAGGACGTAATCGGTCTTTTTATCTTCCAGCTTCCTGACCACAGCGGCGGCCGAAAAGCTCCCGGCGTTGAAGCCTTCTTCGGCCACTACCGGCATCGAATAAATGTTTGCCTGCGCCTTCACGCCGGAGAGCGCGTCGCGGTCGAAATCGCTGGCGGCGTAGACGACGCCGAGTCGCGCCGGTTCGTCTTTCGATCTTGAATTGACGAAATCTATGAGGGCGCGCGCCTGATCGCCGAAAGTCGGGAGCAGGTAAAAGATGTAGGGGTTCGGCGGAATCGAAAGACGCGGCGAGAGCGTCACGGGGCCGATGAGCGGAACTTCGCTGCGTTTGATTAGCTCGTTGACCTCGCTACTGTCTGCGGGCTCGAAGCAGCCGACCAGGGCAAAGATGCCGCCCACCTCAATCAAGCGTCGCGTCGCCAAAAGGGTTTGAGCAGGCTCGCCGCGTGAATCCTCTACGATCAACTCGAAGCGGCGGCCATAAATTCCGCCGCGAGAGTTGGCCTCGGCAAAACTCGCGTTGAGCGTCGCTTTAATATCCTCTCCAACCTGCCCCAGTGGGCCGGTCAAGGGCAGCGCCGCCCCGACCTTGATCGTCTCGTCGGTAATTCCAGGTTCCGCATCCTCCGCTTTCCCTAGCTTCTTGAGATAAGCGACGAGATCAGCCACCTGCTCGCCCGTCATCCTATAGCGCGGCATCGCCGGGTGCAGCCGCGCACCACCTGGATCAACGCCGCTGCTAATGGCACGCGCCAGAGTCGCATCATCGTATGGCCCACGCTCGCGTCTTGTGAGCGCGGAGGTGAGGGGGCGTGTGAGCGTTTCCCAGTTGAGAGGGGGCGGTTGGATTCCGCCCTCTCTAGTTCCTTCGCCGCGCTGCCCGTGACAACTTGAGCATGCGAAAGAGCTGCCGGGTACTTCCAGCTCGTCGCTGCCGAGTATGGCTGAAATCTCGCCGCGATCTTTGTCCTCTCCCGTCAGATAAATCCGTTTCCCGCGTTCCTCCTGCGGCGTCAGGCCGCTCCTTTTCTGCGCCGTGGAAGCTTCGCCCACGATCAAAAGGGTCGCGGCCAGGAGCGTCGCCGTGGCGAGTGTGAATTTGACCTGATGGATGAAAGGCTTGGTTCGCATTAAGGGCAGGTTGCCTCGGGAAAATCGCGGGGCTCTTGTTCATGAGCCGCTAGTTTGCGTCGAGCAGGCTGTTGACGGCGCTGGCAATCTCCGTTGGGTTTGACATCGCCAGAACTTTCATCCACTCGCCCTTGGCGACGTTGCCTATGATGAGTGTGCTGTTATGCTGCTGCTTGTCTTCGACGTAGCCGCCCAGCTTGTAGAGCACCCAATCGACATTCTTCTTCTCGCCCGTGAGGAAATACCATCCCGGCTGCGCCTTGAAATTGTCGGCATATTTTTTGAGCACGGCGGGCGTATCCGTCTCAGGATCGACGCTGATCGAAATCATCAGGACATCGCGACCCATGCGCTCGCCCAACTGTTTCTGGACCTTCGCCAGATTGGCCGTCATCGGCGCGCAGACGCCCTTACAGGTCGTAAACAGAAAGTTTATCAAGACGACTTTGCCTTTGAGAAGATCGTCGTAGAAACGAACGGGCCTGTTATCCTGCGTCAATAGGATTGTGTTCGAGAAGTATTTTGCGGCCGCTTCGTCGGTCGATGGCTTGCTCGCGGGCGACACAGTCGTCGGTTGCTCCCCGCTGTTTTCAGCCCGGTTCGTGCCGCTTTTGTTTGCCGCTTCGTTGATGAGGTTTATGATCTGAGAAGGTGGGGCGAGACCGTAAGCGCGCGTCCAAAAATGCGCCGCGTCGTTGCCGATAAGAAGCAGCGGCGTATGATCGTTTTTGTCTGAGACATAGCCGCCGAGCGCCTCAAGCAATCGGTCAATCTCGGGCTTGCTGCCGGTGACGAATGTCCAACCGGGCCCGGCCTTGAATTTTTCCGAAAAGCTTTTGAGTCTTTCGGGCACATCGGTCGCCGGATCAACGCTGATCGAGATCAACTCCATGTCGCGTCCCATGCGCGGGCCTAGTCCCTGCTGCACGCGCCGGAAGGTGGCGGTCAAGGGCGGGCATACGCCTGTGCAGGTCGTAAAGATGAAGTTGATGGCAACCGTCTTGCCTTTGACCAAATCGGTGTAGAATTTAAGCCGTCGGCCATTCTGATCGTAAACGGTCGTGTCGGGAATGCGCGGCGACGAGATTGCCTTGCCGGTGCTCGCCCCACTGTTCGCGTTATTCCCGGCGGCTGCCGACCGTCCCGCTCCGACTGTGTTCGTCTCGTCCTCCGCGCTCTTAATTCTTAAATCCATACCGCACTTCGGGCAGCGGCCCGCGCTCTTGGAGGTGACTTCCGGGTGCATGGGGCAGGCGTAGACGACTTCTTGCGCGCTGCTTTGCTGTGCGGCCTGCGCGAGGGCTGCATCGGCTCGAAAGCCCCGGAACGGGGGCGCGAAAATAATGAGTGTCAAAAGCGTGAGCGCGATTGAAAGCTTGCTAATCATTCCTTCACCTCTTTCTAAAGGTACGTTCTTTTATCTTCGTCTTATTTGTCGCCTGTGACCGTGAGGGTCACAAACGGCAGGTCTGCGTAGCTCGTGCCGCGCGAAGAGACACGCACCATGACCTTGTACTGGCCCTCGCGCGGGAACGTTTGCATCACTTCGTAGACACCCTTCTCGACCTCTCTGGCCCATTGGCGCTGCTGCCAGATGCCGGGCGGCTCGAAGACCAGAACCTGCACGTCCGTCAGACCGCCTACGGGCTGCTTCGTCGCCGGGTCGATGATCCTGAGCCTGAGCGAGCTTACTTCCTGCGGCTTGAACCGTTTGTCCTTGAATAAATGCTCGACCGTGATGCTCCTGCCCGCGCGCGTTTCTTCGCCTTCGGGCGACGGCGCGACTTCGAGCTGAAAACAGTTGACGAGACGCGGCTGGTCTACGAGCACGGGCACATCGTAGCGACCGGGCGCGGTGAGTTTGACCGGCGTCGAATATACGCCCGGATCGGTTTCACTGAGACTGCGATTAAGCACGAGCAGCGCGCGCGGTCGCCGCTTGTAGTTGGTGAAGGTTCCCATAGGGGCCATCATTCCTTCGACGTAGTAATAGAGCATCTGGTCTGGAGAGTTGGCGACCATGACCGCGTTGCCTTCGGGCGTGGGCGCGATCATATCCGCGACGCCTATCTCCTGCGGCGCACTGCTCGGAGCCTGGCGTCCGGCCGTGACATCTACGGGCGAGATTTTGCGGCCCCCGACCTGGCCCAGCTCTATGAGCGAAATCTTCTCCGATTGCGTGCCGCGCACGTACGCATAACGCGAAGTGAAGATTACCTGATCGGGCTCTTTGACGACCTCGGCCTCGGCCACCAGCTCGTCGGTCGCGGAATCAAGAACGAAGACCTTGCTCTCTACCTGATTGACGGCGAACGCGAAGCGGCCCTTCGGCTCGAAGCGTAAGGCGACCGTGCCGCGCCTGACGGGGATGCTTTTGACCACACGCTGTTTGACCGGGTCAATCACTTCTATCGTCGCTCCGTTGAGCGTGGCGACGTAGATTTGTTTGCTCGCGCCACTGTAGGCGACCGGGACAGGCGTTTTTCCGACTTTGATGTCAGTGATGTGCGCGAGCATCTTCGTGTCAATGACGGAAACGGTATCGGCCGCGCTGTTGGTCACGTAGGCCGTGCGGCTGTCGGCCGTGAAAGCGATGTTATGAAGCCCCGCTCCGGCTTTGACCGTGGCGGCCAGCTTGTTGTTTGAAGTGTCCAGTACGGCCACCTTCGCAGAGCCGTCTAGCCCGACCCAAACAAAACGCCCGTCGGGTTGGAGCGCGATCCGCATAGGCGCGGACTTTTCGTCGGTCGGAATAGTAGCGACCAGTTTTCTAGTGACGGTATTGACGACGCCGATGGCCGCTTGCTCGGGCAGTGTGACGTAGAGAAACTCTTTGTTCTGTGACAGCGCCCAGTCAGCGCCGGGGCCGGGCAGAGCGATAATGCTTTCGAGCTTGGTGACGCTGAAGGCGACCTGTGGATTGGTGAAAGTAATAGTGTTGTCGTGATTGAGCGTAAGCAACAGGTAGGTGTTGAGGTCTATGTCTGCGCGAACGCTCATCAACCCGCCCGTAAAGAGACGTACCTTATCCCTGCAAGCGGCTTCATTCGGGGCGGGCTCGGACTTGCGAGAGCTAATCCAGGCGGCCGGGTGCAGCCCCGTGATGGGCTGACCCGTGCGCGCGTCCGTCAGACGGAATGTGGCGATGGCATTCGCACCGGCTACTAGGCCTACGCTCGCGCCTTTCTCGGAGGGCAGCGCCTTGACCGAAAAATCAATCACGATTCCGTCCTTCTCGAAACGCTGAGTGACGAAGTCCGGCGCTTTAGTCCTTGCCGTCGGGGTCGTGCCAGCGACGCGAACGCGCTCAACACCCGTGGCGGTATCGTTCTGCGCCCTCACTATAGAGGCCGACATAAGGCTGCTGAGCGTCAGGGCTGACAGGAACAACAGGCTTACTGTGCGGCTCAAGTTGCGTTGTCGTCTCATTCAAATGTCCTTTTGTCGCCTTCGGCAAAGAGCGCGGCGGATCTTCAGCAGCGAGCAATTAGAGGGCATGGCCCCGCACGGGCGCGAGCTGTTACTCGTTACAAGATAAACGATGTCCGGATAAGATGAAAGAAGAAGCCGCTTAGGATTCACTCCGACCTGAGCGGCTTCCTTTCGGCCTCTAGTTCCTTTGAAGCTCACCGCGCGCGATAGACGAGCGGCCCTCCTTCGGTTAGAGCGTCTCGACGATGATGTTGAAACGGAAAGTGCCACTCTGCTGCACGCCCAGAAGGAACTGTAAGCTGATGCTCTGGCCGGGCGCTAGGGGCTGCGCGAGCGTCACGTCGTCGGCGCTCATGCTGCTGTTGAACCCGCCCCCGTTCGGCTGGCCGGGCGGCGTCTCCAGGCTCGTTCCCATCACCGTCTTGATCGAGCCGTCGCTAATCATCACGTTGAACGGCACGTAGGAGCTTCTGGGGCGCAGGTCGGCGTCGCCCGTCGCTGCCGGAAAAGTAGTGATGTTGACGATGCGAAACCTGAGCCGCGTAATGTTCGTGCTCGAAATGTTAGTGATCGTCCTACGGAAAGACATAGTGCCGTAGGTGCTGTTGTTCTCAGGATCGTAGACGGTGGTGCGGACGCGATTGGGTTCGGCCGTAGATGAAACGGCCGGGTCGAGCATGGAGAGCTGAATCCTGCCGCCCACGTTGACGGGGCTGGATAGATTTTCGGGGCCGGGTGCGCCCAGGTGCTGGCCCGCGCTCGTGTTGTAATAGTTAGTATCGACGCCCATGAAGTCCGCCTTGTTATCGTCTGTATCCTTGGGCCGTCCCGTCGTCAGATCGCGATAAAAGCTGTACTGAAGCGGGATGAAAGTCTCCGCCCCGTAGAACGGGAATCCGGCCCCCTCACGATACAGAGAGGGAGTTATTTCGTACCCGGCGGCGTCAAACCTGTAGTTGGGCGTGAAGTTCAACGGGTCGGCTGTGGCAAATAGAGCGATGCCCGATCCGTCCGGGATGTCCAGCGCATAAGATGCATCGGCGGCGGCGGTCGTGCCGTTTCCTGCCGGGTATGAACCTAGACTGTAGCCGAGCGCGTTGACAGCCAGGAAATGGCCGTAAGACGGTATCAGTGTGCCGACGGGGATGATGAATCTCACCCGGCCGTCAGAGGCGACGAGCGCCCAACCGCCCGACCCGTCGATAGTATCAACCTTAACGGTGTAAGGGGTGTTATTGAAAATCTCCACGAACTCGTCGTTGACGCCGTTCGGCCCGCGAAAACGAAACTCGCTAATCATGATCGCCGCCGGCGCTGTCGCCAGATGAGGTTGCGCGAAGGGGCACGGCGCAGGCCGACACGTCTGTCTCCCAGTCGTCGGGTCTGTTGTGCAGATAGAAAATATACACAGGCTATCGGGCGTGGGAATAGGGCGCGGCGTCGCCACCGGCAACGGCGAGGAGGACGGGCACGGCACGGACATGCACCCGCCTTCAGGGTCAACGATGCACATGTCTATGTCTGGACAAAGATCGGCCTGTACCACTTCCGTGTTCGGCAGCCCGGACGATTGAGCAAACACGGCGACCGAGAGCGCGAGTAACAACAGACAGCACACAGACCGGCGGCGTGATATGAAAGACAGTGCGAAAGCCGAAATGCTTCTCATCAGTGATTACCTCCATCCTGAGATTTCCGACCCGATTACAGAGGGCCAGGTGAGACGCGTCACCCGGCCCTGCCCTCTCAGCACCTCCTACCTAGGCGTGACGCGGAAGATGCCCCACAATCCGTTTGTGAACTGGAAGCTCTCCTGCGTGCGATAGAGGAAGTCGCCCGGTCGGCTAAACAATCCGCCGGCATTGGTCAGTATGTTGTCATGGCGCGTCGGCCCGATGCCGCTGTAAGAGCCGACTTCAAAAGTGAATGGGTTCGTGCCCAGTACGGTCGAGTTGGCCGTCCAGGGCTCAAATTGCCAGTGATGACCGAAGATGGTGAAGCCGTGCTGGCGCGGATGGCCAGCGCCCTGTACGACGCGGAAGCGCGTCGGCGTTCCAGCGATTGCCGTGTAGACCATCGTCTCAGGATCGCCGCAAGCACTACCGGCGCAACCCGGATTGGGCTTCGTAGAGCTGAGCACGTTCTTCAGGTCAACGTCATTGAGCACGTCCGGGACATCCGTCACCTGCAAGCCCATGCGCGCCCAGATGGGCTCGCTCCGGTAGTTGAACGCCTTGAAGCCTGTGTCCTCCGAGTCGTCCTCGCCGCCTACGTTCTTGAGCGGGACTCCGTTCTGCTGGACACTGAGGTCGTCCTGATAGTTGACGGCGTGCTCGCGGAAATGTATTTGAGAGCTTCCGCCTAAGAATACGTTGGCCGAAGCGTTGAAGCCGGAGCTGCTGTTGTAGCTGTAATCCGAAATCCAGTTTGACCCGGCGGGCTCTATGATGAGCATCCCCGTTGCTCCGTGCGAGGCGTGCTTGATGACATCTCCCATATCGCGCAAGCCTATCGCGCCGAACTCCATCGGAGCGCTCAGGATGCTCCCGTTAGAATCCACAGTGTTGTCGCCCGCGTACCAGGTGTAAGTTTTCGGCGGCTCACCCGGCCCGACTGTGGAGTCCGGGTTAAAACCTATGCGCCCGCCGTCAGAGGTGGAAAGATCGTAAGCGACAAGTTGCGGGTGCAGGCTGACGCGGTTGGAAGTCTTTACCTGGTTGAAGTTGAAATGATTGATGATCGCCGGCATGTGATTCCAGCTATCACTCTCCGGCACGACGAAAGGCAGTTTGTTAGTGAGCGTCACCTGAATGCACTCGCCCGCAGCCGCGCGCAAGACCAGAGGCTCCGGCCTGGCCCAGCCGTTTTTCAGGTAGTTATACTGGGTGTCCTGTATGAAGATGATCGCGTTCGGGTCTGCGATGCCGAAGCGCTTGTTGTATTCGAGTTTGCCTCCGGGCAACAAGTCGCGCGACGCCCACGCGCTGACGCTGTAAGCACGA
>DASQYE010000365.1:0-9003 GCA_035639355.1 Pyrinomonadaceae bacterium | reverse complement strand
CGCACCCCGAATCCATGCTCGTTCCATGACAGATGGCGCGGCTGAACTGTTCCGTCAACACTTCGTAGAGCCGTATCATGCGCGACTCGACGTGCAGTTGAAGACTCTCGCCCGTCAACCCCTGCGCGCCGATGTAGCCGGGAAACAGCAGCTCGTGAATCGTTACGAGCACGCGTATGATCTCGGCGTGCGACGGCAGCGGTTGGCGATCGAGATGGTCAATCCTGGTCCCGTCCGCCGTATATGATTTGACGAGAGCACGGGTCGCGCCCTCAAGCTTCTCGTTCATTGATCGGCAACTCGGCAATCAATAATCGGCAGCCGGTTATCGGCTTTAAGCTTATAACCGACCACCGGCTACGTTATTCGATCTCAATGCTGCGTTCTTTGGCGATGCCGCGCGCTTTCATGATGACATCGTCATCGACGGGCTCCTCTCCTTCGCCCGTCCATGCAGCAACCTCTTCCAGGGGTCGCCCGAGCGCGACGGCCAGCTTCTCATCGCTCGAATCAAACCCCTGGTCGCGCAGCCGCTTGAGCAGCGCGCGCCCTTCCTCCTGGTTCGTGCCCCGGTCATCCACAGCCTGTTCCGAATTGGTATCCATTTGTCCCTCTCTCTGATCGTTCATGCTCCAACCTCGCTTTGCGGTTCCCCTGAAACGGTCGCCGCGTAGCCCAAGTCCTGAATCTTTTTAAGCAGGGTGCTTTGCTGTACGGTCTGATCGTCGAACTCTACGATGGCCGTCTTGCGCTTGAAAGTAACGTCGGCTTGACGCACCCCGGCGGTTTCTTCCAGCGTCTCTTTAATATCGACCGCGCACGAATCGCAGTGCATTCCCTCTATATGTAGCTCAGCTTTCACTTTTGCCTCCTTGAATAGTACATCACGCGGAAAAGTCGCGGCGCTCACAGGCGAACCGACCGCGCCGCCCCCGCGAAGCGACAGGCTTTCCTTCCACTCCTTTTGTTCGGGCTTGACTGATAAGAGCGTATTATAGAAGGCAAAGGCCAAAGGAAAAAGGCCAGAAGCGCGACGGCGCGAGAAAACTTTTATCTTTTATGTCGCCGTTTTGTGCTTTGAGATGATGGACGAGAAGAAGAATCTACAGGCCGTGCGGGTCGCGGAAGCCATGACTGAGGCAGCGGAAAGCTTGCGCCGCTCGGGCGTGGGGGAAGCGCGCCGCGAAGCCCTCTCGCTCCTGTCTCATGTGATCTCGCGCGACCAGACCTTCCTGCTGACGCATCCCGAGCACGCGCTTCAACCGGCGATGCTCGACCACTTTCGCGCCGTCACGCAGAGGCGCGCAAGGGGCGAGCCGCTGCAATACATAAAGGGGCGGCAGGAGTTCTTCGGGCTTGAATTCGAGGTCAGTCGGGACGTGCTCATCCCACGCCCCGAAACGGAGCTGCTGGTCGAGACGGCGCTCCGATTGCTAGACGAAGGGGGCGCGCCAGCGCCGCGCGTGTGCGATGTCGGCACGGGCTCGGGCTGCATCGCCGTTACCGTTCTGCACGAGAGAACGGGCGTGCGCGCCGTTGGCCTGGACATAAGCCCGCCCGCGCTTCGGGTCGCCGCGCGCAACGCGGCGCGTCACGGCGTGGGCGCGCGCCTTGAGCTGGTCGCCTCAGATTGCTTCGCGGCGCTGGACGCGGCGCGTCCACGTTTTGCCATGATCGTCTCGAACCCGCCCTACGTCGCCGAAGCAGCCGTCGCGGGATTGCAGCGCGAGGTGCGCTGCTTCGAGCCGCGCGTGGCGCTCACCCCCGGCCGCGACGGGCTCAGCATTATTCGTAGGCTGCTAAGCGAGTCGCCGCGCCTTCTTTTTCCAGGCGGCCACCTGCTGATGGAGATAGGCTTCGATCAGGGGGCGGCGGTCGAGCGTTTGATAGACAGGCGCGTTTGGCGGCTGCTGGACATACACAAAGACTTGCAGGGCATCCCGCGCACCGTCGCCCTTAGAAAAACCTGACGCGCGCGGAAGGCGCGCCCGTGCCCGGTTTTGCCTTCCGACTTTTCCCTTTCTTTGGTAGAATTCGCAGGAATTTTCAGCCCCAATAAACCAGTATTCTTTCTATCCTCGTTGGCTTTACTCGTGCGGGCAAGTTTAACTGTCGGTCGTAGTACCCGTCGCTCTACCGGTCTATCAAGAGCGCCTTCGGTCTCAGAATAAAACAAGGGGGTCGGCCGTTTGTGCGGGTGTGAAAGGAGCTCCAGACATGGATAAATTCCGCATCGCGGGCGGACGCCCGCTGCATGGCCGCGTCAGCGTCAGCGGCGCGAAAAACTCCGCGCTGCCCTGCATGGCCGCCGCCCTGCTCACGCCAGAGACGGTCGTGCTGCATAACATCCCTTACGTGCGCGACATCATCACACAGCGACGCCTGCTCGAAGACATAGGCGCGACGGTGCTGACGCCGGAGCTGCGCACGCATAAAATCTCGGCCTCGCACGTAGAGCTTTTTGAAGCGCCCTACGATCTGGTCAAGACTATGCGCGCGAGCGTGCTCGCGCTGGGGCCGCTACTGGCGCGCTTCGGTAAGGCTCGCGTCTCCCTGCCCGGCGGCTGCGCCATCGGGACGCGGCCCATAGACCTGCATCTGGAAGGCTTCAAGCTCTTGGGCGCGGAGGTCGGGCTGGAATCGGGCGACGTGGTGGCGCGCGCGCCACGTGGCGGGCGGCTGCGCGGCGGCGAAGTCCATTTCGATAAAGCGACCGTGACGGGCACGGAAAATATTATGATGGCGGCGACGCTCGCCGCCGGGCCCACAGTCATCCACAACGCCGCGCGCGAGCCGGAAATCGCCGACCTCGCGGAGCTTTTAAACAGCATGGGGGCGCGCGTGCGCGGCGCGGGCACGCCGACCATCAGGATCGAAGGCGTAGAGGCGCTCGGCGGCGCGGAGCACACGATCATCCCCGACCGCATAGAGACGGGCACGTTTCTTATCGCCGCCGCAATCACGGAGGGCGAGCTGGAGATCAAGGGGTGCGTGCCCGAACACTCCGCGATACTGATCGCCAAGCTGCGCGAGGTCGGCGTCGAGATCGAAGAGGTCAACCAGAGCACGCTTCATGTTCGCTGCTGCGCAGGAGGGCTGACCGGGCGCAATGTCACGACCGAGCCACACCCGCGCTTTCCCACGGACATGCAGGCGCAGTACATGGCGCTGATGACGCAGGCCGCCGGGCGCTCCGAGATCAAGGAGACTATCTTCGAGAATCGCTTCATGCACGCCTCTGAGATGCAGCGCATGGGGGCGCGCATTCATATCGAAGGTCGCACGGCGACGGTCGAAGGCCCGACGCCGCTGACGGGGGCGCGCGTTCAGGCTTCGGACCTTCGCGCGTCTGCCTCGCTCGTTCTGGCCGGACTGGCCGCGCGCGGCGAGACGATCATAGATCGCGTCTATCATATCGATCGCGGCTACGAAAAGATCGAATCGAAGCTCCGTTCCGTCGGGGCCGACATCGAGCGCTTGAGGGATTCCGTGACCGCGCAGCTGACGAGCGCGACGCAGCCCGACATGGCCGCCGGAGTGGCTTGAAGAGCAGTGACAAGTGACGAGTGACAAGTTATAAGAAAAAGGCTATCGTGTAGTCGCTCTTTGCTCGTCACTCGTCACTTGTCACTCGTCACTGTCTTTATATGTCTGAACAAAGCTGCCTTTTTTGTAGAATCGTCGCGGGCGAGATTCAAGCGGATGTCGTCCACAGCGACGAACTGAGCATCGCCTTTCGCGATATTAACCCGCAAGCGCCCGTGCACTTGCTGGTCATCCCGCGCGAGCACATGGATTCACTCGACGATGCTTCGCAGAAGGATGAAAGACAGCTCGGACACCTGCTGCGCATCGCCGCCCGCGTCGCCAACGAGCAGGGGCTCTCGGAGGGCGGTTATCGCACCGTGATAAACACTGGCGCGGGCGCGGGCCAATCCGTCTTTCACCTTCACGTGCACGTCCTCGGCGGGCGCTCGCTTCAGTGGCCTCCGGGTTAGCATCGCTTCGCCAGGCGAGGTGTTTATTTACGGATGATGACGGAACGCACACGCAGGGCACTCAGAGTCGGCCTACTCATCTTAGCGCTTTCCGCCGCGCTGTGGCCGGCCACGCAATACAGCGCGCGCCGCGATCTTCTCAACCCCGTCGCTCAACCGGCTGCCGCCGAACAAACACCGCAGCCAGCCTGGGTCTTCTGGTCGGAAGCTAAAAACAGCTTCGCCGTGGCGGTGGCGGTCAAAGCTGAAACGGGGCCTCTCACCGACCGGCATTTGAAGCGGCAGACATCGGTTTACGCTACGGTGCCGGCCTACCAGGGAACGCTCGCGTGGGATGGCGATCAGACGCATCGCCTTTGCGCGGCATACGAGCCTTTCCAATATGTTTCGTGCTGCATTACACAGCCTGCGGGTCGCGGCCCGCCCTCCTTTGTTTAGCTCATTCTTAAACGTCAACTAAAGCACGCTCGCGCAATCGGACGCCTCGGGCCCCTGTAGAAAATGGCCTGACGGAAAAGGGTCTCGCACGCGCGCATCAACCTGGTGTGCGCAGGTCATCGTCCCGGGCTGCGTAAGCCAGGCGGCGGCTTTGGTTGACACCTATTTCATTAACATGGCGGGGGCCGGGCTAGACTGCGCCCGCCGTCCCTTCTTAATAGAAGAGGAGCGTAGAATCATGCACAAGCTAAACAGGATGGAGCTGGAAATATTCTCTACCGCGCTCGTCGTCATCAGCTTAATACTCGGCTCGCTCGCAGCGCCCGGCGAGGCCGGGGCTGTAAGTCCTAAGCCGGCCGCAGGCGTTCAGCAGAAGGAGAGCGACGCGACGAATCAGGGCATGGCCGGGAAATGGCTGGGCGTGTTGGACGTTGGCGGAACTAAGCTGCGGCTCGTTCTGAAAATCGGCGCGGGCGAGGACAACTCGTTGCGCGCCAGCCTGGACAGTCTGGATCAGGGCGCGATGGATTTGAAGGTTGACTCAATTGTGCGAACGGGTTCGTCAATTCGCGCCGAGCTGAATGATCTCGGTGCCGTCTACGAAGGCCAGGTCAATAGCGAGCGGACGGAGATCTTGGGCGAGTGGAAGCAGGGGCCGTCCGCCTTGCCCTTAACCTTCAGACGCATCACGGAAGTGCCCGCGCTTCTCCGCCCGCAAGAGCCGCAGAAGCCATACCCTTACACGGAAGAGGAAGTCGTTTACGAGAACAAGCAGGACAAGGTGAAGCTCGCCGGGACGCTGACCATTCCGCGCGGGGCGGGGCCGCATCCTGCCGTGGTGCTCGTCACGGGCTCCGGCCCGGAAGATCGTAACGAGACGGTCGCCGGACACAAGCCATTCCTGATACTCGCCGACTATCTGACGAGGCGCGGCATAGCCGTCCTGCGCGCGGATGATCGCGGCGTGGGCGGATCGTCGCCGGGCTCTGCCGCCGATACGAGCGAGAATTATGCAGGTGATGCGCTCTCAGGCATCCAGTTTTTGAAGACGCGAAAGGAGATCAACGCCCGGCAGATAGGCTTGATCGGCCACAGCGAAGGCGGGATGATCGTCGCACTGGCTGCGGTGCGCTCGACGGATGTCGCGTATCTGGTGATGCTGGCGGGCCCAGGCGTGCCCGGCGACCAACTGCTTTACGAGCAAGCCAGGCTGATCCTGAAAGCCAGCGGCGCTGACGACGAGCTGGTAGGCTATAACCGCAGTCTGCAACAGTTGATGATAAAAATACTCAGAGAAGAGAGGACGGACGCGTCGGCCGAGCGCAGACTCCGCACGGAGCTGCCGAAGGCCATCGCAGGGGTACCGGAGGAGAAGAGGAAAGCGCTGGGAATCACGGAAGCGTCGATGGAGGGTCAGTTCAATATGATGATGTCGCCCTGGTTTCGCTATTTCCTGGCCTACGACCCGCGCCCCATATTGAAGCGGGTGCGCTGCCCCGTTCTAGCCATAGGCGGCGAGCGCGATTTGCAAGTGCCGGCCAGACAGAACCTGCCCGCGATCGGTGAAGCGTTGAAGGCCGGCGGCAACAAAGACTACACGACGATGGAGCTGCCGGGACTAAACCATCTTCTACAGACGAGCCGGACGGGATCGCCCGCCGAATACACTCAGATAGAAGAGACCATATCGCCAAAAGCCCTGGAGGTGATCGGCGACTGGATCATCAAACACACCACGCCAAGACCTGCGGCGGCGGCGACAAACTCTAAGCAGTAATCTCAGGCTCGGAAGAGACAATCGCAGGTTGTGGATGATTGTAAGGCCGGAAGCCTGCGGCCCGGCATGCATACGCAACCTGCGAAATTCCGCAGAGCGCCATACGGGTCAAACGCTTTCGCTCGCTCTATCGGCCGCAATAGCCGTACTCTCACGCTCTTCTTCCGGCGCTCTCTGTCCCTGCACATCGTCCTCCGACTTGAGCAGAGAGGTTTCGTAGCGCACGTCGCCCAGGAGCGTGTCGGCGACCGCCTTGACGAATCCGAGTATGGCTGGCCCTAGCACTATGCCCGGTATCCCGAAGACGTAAACGCCCGCCACCAGCGCCAGCAGCATCCAGTAGAAACTGAAACGCCGCGCACCGGCGCTCGCCAGGCGGGGACGCAACAGCAAGGATGAGCCGAGCGTCATCAAAATGCCGATCCCAAGATAGACGGAGGCGCTGACGGGATCATGGCGAAAGACAAGCAGGTAGATGCTGACCGGCACATAGACGGCCCACTCGCCAAGCAGCGGAAAGAAGCCGAGCAGGAAAGTGATGATGGCGAGCACCAGCCCCAGCGGAATGCCGAAGACGAAGTTGAGTATCAGTATAACCAGCGCCTTGAGAGTCTGATCTATAAAGACGGCGCGCAGAGCGCCGCGCAAAGCGCCGCCGACATTCGCCACCAGCTTCTCGTAAAGCGGCAGGTAATCTCCGGGAACGCGCACTTTGATATAAGCGGCGATGCGTATGCGCTGCGTGAGAACGTAAAAGAGCGTGAAGAAGAAGAGCGCGAGCGAGGCGAGCAGGAAAGCGGCGCGTTTGCGCAGCTCCTCGGATGCCTCGGCCGAGCGCGTCACGGCCTCGGCGAAGGCTAGCTCAAGGCTTGCGCGCGTGCCCTCGCGCGTGACGGGCAGGTAACGCCCGACCGAGGCGCTGATCGAGTTGATTATATCCTCGCGCTTATTGTGGACTAGATTCGAGTAGTCGGACAATTCGTACCAGGCGTATGAGACAATGGCGACCAGCGGCACGACGATCAGGGCGATGGTGATGATCGCGCTCCCGGCGCGCGCGCCGAGCCTCTTCTCAAGCCACTCCTGCACGGGCAGCAGGTAAACGCCCGCCACCACACCCAGAAGAAGCGCCACCAAGACTTTGCCGACGAGCAGGACTAACAGCCCGACGGCAAGCGCAACCGCCACTCCGTAAACCAGAATGCGCTTGGCATCGCCGATTGTCAGCTCGCTTAACCGCCTTGAATCACCGCTTGACACAATGCGGCCAATATAACATAGGGGCGAAAAAGGGATGAGGGCGGAGCGATGAGAGCGAAGGGATGAGGGCGGAGGGATGATGGATGAATGATTGAGTTGCTGCTCAGGTGAATCAATCACTCAACCCAATTCATCCCTCATCCCTCATCCTTCATCCCTTTATTTAATGCGGACGATGAAGGAGATGGTGCCGGAGTTGCCGGAGTTGATGTTGCTGCCTGTAAAGGCCCAGCGAATGTATGTCACCTGCGCGTCGTAGGTTCCTGGAAGACCGGGCGGCGTGTAGCCGACCCAGGGCGAGGGCGGCTGCGGCGGAATGGCGGCGCTGCGTGCGGCATTGGAATAGGTGATCGTGGGAGCCGGAACACCGCCCGCGCCCGGCGTGTAGGTGAGCGAGCCGAGCTTCAATTCCGTATTCGCGGGAATCATATCGAAGAGCGTGAAATTGGTGGCGGGCGCGTCGCCTTGATTGTTAAAGACGATCGTGTAGGTAATCTCCGTGCCCGATTGGATGATGGCCGTGTTGGCGCTGTAGGTTTTTGTAAGCTTGATGTCGGGCGGAGTGCGCACCGTCACATTGGCCGTCGCCGGAGAGTTATCGCTCGTGCTCGAAGTCGCGTCTATCTGTATCCCGCCGACGTGCGCGACGGCGCGATTGGTATAGACGCCTGTCGTCGCGGGAAATGTTACCTGGAAAGTCAGGTCGCGGGTCTGCCCGGCGGGCACGACGAAGCTTCCGACCCACGTCAGCGTAGTGCCAGAGACGGAAGGATTCGCGACGCTCACGCCGTTGTAGGCGGATGAGCCCGTGACATAGGAGGGGCTGGCGGGGCTCGTGGGCAGGCTGTCAACAAAATCCTCGACCGCCACATCGTACGCGCCCGCAGCGTTGCTCAGCCGCAGCGTATAGGTGACGGTCGCTCCGGCGTAGACGGGCGTCGGGCTCGCAAGCTTGCTCAGCAAGAGCGTGTTGGAGGCAGACGAGATCGTGCCGGGATCGCCCTGCGTGTGCTTGATATTCGTGCCGCTGGCGATGTAGACCATAGGCGTTATGATCTCGGGAGCGCCGGTCGCGGCCATCGCCCGGAAAGTGTAGGTTATATGGTAGTCAGTGTCCGACGTGGAAGTCAGATTGTCTATGTAGAGCTGATCGTTGTAGGTAATGTTATTGCCGCCCGTGAAGACGACGCTCGTCGTTATCAGCTGGTAGCTTGTGGCGGCCCAGTTTACGTCACAGGCTGGAGTGAAGGACTGTAGATTCTGGCTGCCGATGGTTCCGGTATGACCCGTGACCTCTACGCTCACCAGGCCGCCGAGGCCGGGCGGGTTCGGGCCCGAGACGGTCGTCGTGATCTTGTTCGCGTTGGCCTGGATCGTATTCTCTACGTCCGTCATGGTGAAAGTGGCGCTCTGAAGCTCGGCGGTCGGAGGCCGCGTCGGATAAATCCTGACGGTATGCGATTGATCGACCGTGGTCGTCCCGCTCGCCTGTACGTAGAAGTAGGCCGTCTTCATCTGGCCAGGGGCCAT
>DASQYE010000364.1:0-5174 GCA_035639355.1 Pyrinomonadaceae bacterium | reverse complement strand
CGGGGAAGAACCGTGGCACTCTGATAGACAATTTTTCGAGCGTCATCGCGCTCATAGGCATCAGCCTGCCCGGCTTTGTGATCGGGCCGATGCTGGTCTACATCTTCTCGGTCAGGCTCGGCTGGGTCGCGGCTTCGGGTCGCTTTTATCCCGAAGACATAATCCTGCCTGCGGTCACTCTGGGCGCGGCGCTCTCGGCCATCCTGACGCGCATGGTGCGCTCGTCCGTCATAGAGGAGCTTGGCGAGGATTACGTGCGGACGGCGCGCGCCAAGGGCTTGAGCGAGAACAAGGTCGTCTATAAGCATGTCCTGAAGAACGGACTCATACCCGTAGTCACTATTCTGGGTTTACAGCTCGGAGTCCTGCTGGCGGGCGCGATCATCACGGAGAAGATTTTCAATTGGCCCGGCATCGGGCTGCTGCTCGTCGAGGACGGAATCAACAAGCGCGATTATCGCCTGGTGCAGGGTTGCGTGCTGGTCATCAGCGTCACCTATATCTTCGCCAACACGCTCACAGATATGGTCTATCGCTGGCTCGACCCTAGAATAAGAGTACAATGACGAGTGACGGGTGACGAGTGACAAGCAAGAAAACGCTTCAACTCGCCACTCGTCACTCATCACTGCCTTTTTATGAATCGTTTAGCCATTTTCGGATTAATCGTCGTCGCGCTGCTTATCATCGTGGCGGTCTTTGCGCCGTGGATTGCGACGCAGGACGTGGGCGCTACCAATCTGCCTATGCGTTACCTGCCGCCGTCTTCGGCGCACTGGTTCGGAACCGATTCGACGGGGCGCGACATCTTCGCGCGCGTCATTTACGGGGCGCGGATTTCCCTGCGCGTAGGGCTCACGGTCGTCGTCATCTCGGCCATCGTAGGGACTATCCTGGGCGCGCTCGCCGGTTATTACGGCGGCTGGCTTGATAGCTTCATGTCCGGCTACCTGTTCAATGTCTTTCTGGCTTTTCCTGGGCTGCTCCTGGCGATCGCCCTGGTCGCCTTCCTGGGCGCAGGGTTGAACAAGCTGATCTTCGCGCTGTGCATCATCGGTTGGGTCGGCTATGCGCGGCTGATTCGCGGCCAGGTGTTGAAGGTGCGCGAGTATGATTTCGTGCAGGCTGCTCGTGCGCTCGGCGCGAGCGACCTGCGCATACTGTTTCTGCATATCCTGCCGAACGCGATTCAACCCCTGATCGTGCAGGCGAGTTTAGGGATGGCCGGGGCCGTCCTGGCCGAAGCGTCGCTCTCTTTTCTGGGTCTGGGCGTGCCGCCGCCCGCGCCTTCCTGGGGGGTGATGATCGAAGAGGCGCGCGATCTCTCGACGCTTCAATCAGCGCCGCACGCGCTCGTCTTTCCGGGCATAGCCATTGCGCTCACCGTGCTCGCCTTCAACTTCATAGGCGACGGCCTGCGCGAATATTTAGACCCGCGACAGCGCAAGCGTTGAGCTTAAAATCCCGTTGACACGCGCGCAAGTTAAGTGGTAAATCGCTCTGCCTGTATCCTTTTTGCTTCTCTCCCTTTGTTCAGAAAGATTCCGGGCCGTCTTTCCCGGCATCAACACGCACAGCACGGCCGGCGACGCTGCTTCGCCGTCAAGCTGTTTTATGTTCGATGAATCTCTTAATACATTACCCTGGAGGATAGTCTATGAAGAAAACCCTGATAGCCGTCGTGCTGTCAACCTTTTTCTTGAGCATGCCTGTTCCTAGCGAAGCGCGCGAGAACCCCTCGCGTAACGAGACGCAGGCGAACAGTTTGCCCGCCTCGACCCTCGGCCCGTCGTATCTACAGTCGATAGGCATTGGTCGGCGTCGGACAATCCGTCGCCGTCGCCGGGTTATGCGTCGTCGAATGGTTCGCCGCCGCATCATCAGGCGCAATCGCGGCCGGCATCTGCGTCGCGGCGCGTACATGCGGCGCTCCGTTCGCGGTCGCCGTCATCCGCGCACCTTCCGCCTGCGCGTCCCGCGTCGCGTCGGGGTCGGCGTCCGAAGAGGGCGTCGTTACTAACAAATAGACGGGGTCGCCGCCCGTACCGTCGGGCGAAACCGCCAGACCGAGCGCTCGGCCGGGCGGTTTACTGTCTCGCGGCGTGGCTGTAAACTCGAACGGCGCTTGTGTGTCTTCCTGCTTTCTACGAAGCGGATAAACACGAGCGCCGTTCGCTTTTCTTTATGTTATCAGCAGCCGCCAAAGATGAGCGAGGCCAGGCCGAGCCGCAGATTGAGACCTACAGCGAGCGGCCCGTCAGGGGCGTCGCAGTCTCGATCAATCATCTATCGAAGACGTACCCGAGCCCGCTCGCGTTCGTCAAAAAGTTGCTGCGCCGCCCCTTGAAGCCTCCCGTCGAAGCGCTCAGCGATGTCTCTTTCGACGTTCACGAGGGCGAAATCTTCGGCCTTATCGGACGCAACGGGGCGGGCAAGACGACCCTCACCAAGATCGTCGCCACGCTCGTACAGCCGACTTTGGGAAGCGTCACCGTCAAGGGCTACGACAGCGTGCGCGATGAAGAGAAGGTGCGCGCGCGCGTGGGCCTGGCGACGGCCGAGGAGCGTAGCTTTTACTGGCGGCTCACGGTCGAACAAAACCTTATGTTTTTCGCGCGGCTCTACGGTCTAGGCGACCGCGAGGCGCGCGCTCGCATCTCTGAGCTGATCGAGCGCTTTGAACTGGAAGAACTGGCGCGGCGGCGCTTCGGCGAGCTTTCGACGGGTAATAAGCAGCGTATGGCATTTGCGCGCGCGATGCTGGCGAGCCCGCCCGTGCTGCTGCTGGACGAGCCCACGCGCTCGCTCGACCCTATGGCCGCCGCGCGTATGCGTGCCCTCATACACTCGCTCGCCAGCAGGACGCCGCCCGTCTCTATCCTGCTGACCTCGCACAACCTGGTCGAAGTCGAAGAGCTTTGCGAGCGTGTCGCCATCATCAGTCGCGGACGGATTCGCGCGCTCGACGCGCCCGGCAAGCTGCGCGCCCTGCACAAACAGACCGAGCGCGTGCAGCTGAAAGTTCAAGGGATAAGCGCCGAGCGCCTGATGCTCGCCGTTGGCGGCCTCTCGGACCATCTTGAGGTGAAGGAGACGGACGAGGCTTTAGCCGTCGCGTTCACGCGAGAGACGGATGACGACCGCCTGGACGGGGTGCTGCGCGCACTGCATGACGTGGGAGCGAAGATCGTCGCTTTCGATGCCGAGCGTGCGACGCTTCTTGAGGTAATGGAGAGCTACGAGCGCGAGCAGCAGCAGGCCGCAGAAGGTGAAGGGAGATGATCCGTAGCATCCTGCTTTTATTGCGACGCGTGCGCGCTTTTATCGTGCGAGATTTCCTGTTGGCCGTGAGCTATCGGATGGAGTTTTTCCTGCGCATGCTCTCGATCCTGATCGTCGTCACGATCTTTTTCTTTATCTCGCGCATATATGCTGGCTATGTCAATACGGAAGACCCGCAGTGGCGCAATCCGCTGGCGGCATGGATTACGGGGCTCGCCGTGCTCAATTATTTCATGACCGGATTTTCGAGCCTCGCGACGGCCATTCGCCAGGAGCAGGCGCAAGGGACGTTGGAGAGCGTGCTGCTGACCCCGATCAACATCCCCACGATGATCGTCTCAAGCTCGGCCTGGGACCTGGTGCAGGCCACCTTCTACTCTTTCCTATACCTGTTTTTCGGCTGGCTCTTCTTCGACGTTCACTACCAGGGGAATTTTCTGCTCGCCTTCATGTTTCTAATGCTGACGACACTGGTGCTCGCCTGCCTTGGCATCCTCTCTGCGAGTTTTGCGATGGTCTTCAAGCGCGGCGACCCGTTCGGAGTCCTCCTGGGGACGGGGTCGGCGCTCTTCTCCGGCGTCCTCTTCCCGACTCGTCTTCTGTCAGAGTACGCGGGCAGCGGCATCAGCGTTATCTCTCGAAGCCTGCCGCCCACTTACGGGCTCGACGGGATTCGCCGCGTGTTGATAGAGGGACAGGGATTGGCCCAGGTGCGGGAGCCGCTCCTGACGCTGCTGCTGTTCCTGGCCGTGCTGCTTCCCTTCTCGCTGTGGGTCTTTGGTCGCGCCGTGCGCCGCGCCAAGCGTGAGGGGAGCCTCATTCAGTATTGATTTTGGATTTTAGATTTTGGATTTCCCGATTCGGGAAATCGAATTTAAGCATCTCAGATTTGAAATCTCAAATGGAACAGATCAAATCCGAAGTTCAGGGCTCGCTTTCAATCCAAAATCTAAAATCCAAAATGGTCAAGGTTTCATACACACCGCGTTACTACGCAGACATTGGCGAGGGGCACGTCTTTCCGATTCGGAAATTCGAGCTGGTGCGCGACCGCCTGTTGCGCGAGGGCACGCTCACCCCCGCCGACATAGTGGAGCCGCAGCCCGCTTCGATTGCGGATGTCCTGCTCATCCATACGGACGATTACATCACGCGTCTGCGCGCCGGGACGCTCGACTCCCGCGAGCTGCGGCGGCTGGGGCTGCCCTGGTCAAAGGCGCTTGTGCGGCGCTCTTTCCTCGCCGCCGGAGGAACGCTCAATGCCGCGCGTTGGTCGCTCGGCGGAGGGATCGGATCGAACCTTGCCGGCGGTACTCATCACGCTTTCCCGGATCGAGGCGAAGGGTTCTGCGTGCTGAACGATGTGGCGATTGCCATACGCGTGCTCTGCCGCGAGGGGTTGATCTCGCGCGCGGCGGTCGTCGATTGCGACGTGCATCAGGGCAACGGCACGGCGACAATCTTCGCCGAAGACCCGCTGGTGTTCACCTTTTCGATGCACGGCGCGAAGAACTATCCGCTCTTCAAAGCCCGCTCCTCGCTCGATCTGGAGTTGCCGGACGCGACGACCGACGACGTTTATCTTGAAACGCTCCATGCGCATCTCCCGCGCGTCTTCGCACACGCGCCCGACATAGTCTTTTATCTGGGCGGGGCTGATCCGTTCGCGGGCGACAGGCTCGGACGCCTGTCGCTTTCGATAGCGGGCCTGCGAGCGCGCGATGAATATGTGCTCGGGGAATGCAGGGCGCGGCGTGTGCCGGTCGTCACCGTCATGTCGGGCGGATACGCCGAGGACATTAACGATACGGTCGAGATACATTGCAATACGATACGCGCGGCGCGCGCGGTCTTCGATACGGCTGACGGTCGAAAACCCGTCGCCTGAAAGC
>DASQYE010000363.1:0-4269 GCA_035639355.1 Pyrinomonadaceae bacterium | reverse complement strand
CCCGAGGAGCGCAGCCGTATTACAGCGCAGGGCGAAGACCTGGCGCGGGCGCGCAAGCAGCCGGCGGCCGAATACGTTCCGGCCGGTTACATCTACGCTCCCGACTCGGAGATACCGCGTATGGGCGGCCACTGGGTTGATCCTCAATCAAACGAGTTTCAAAAACAGCCGTTCACCAGAACCTTCCTTTACGGAAACTATGACGGCCGGATTATCTTCATGGAGCCGATGATTACGAAGGCGTTTCTTGAAAGCAAAGTCAACGTGACGGAAATCATCAAGCTGCCGTCGAAGTACGCCAGGCCCGGCTACTATCCGACCCGTTACAGCATCAAGTACGATCCCAGGAGCGCGGAATACTCTATAGCCCTCGAAGGTCTGACGCTTCGCTGAAGTTTAAAGCAAGGCCCGGGCCTTCTTCGATAATCCCCGACGCTATAGAGCGGAAAAGGGCTGTTGAATCTTTCAACAGCCCTTTCCACTATCATCAGAAGTTAAAGCGCAGCGACAGCTGAACGACACGCGGGTTACTGCTGAAGGCAAGGTCTGGGCGATTGAACTCAAGCGCGCCCACGCGGTTGATATTTCGGAAGGTAGTGTAGGAGATCGGCGTCACGCCTTGCAGAGAGCCCTCCACATATTGCGGGTGATTGAAGAGATTGAAGAAATCAGCGCGCAGCTGAATCCGCCGCACCTCTCCGAGCCAGAAGTTCTTGAAGATCGAGAAGTTCAGGTTATTGACGCCCGGCAACCCTAAGGTATTGCGCGCCGAGTTAGAGATGACGCCCGCGCCCGCCTGTATATACTCCGCGCGGGGATCGACCGCGAGATAGCCGACCGTTCTGGCCGCCTCCGACTCGGCGCACGTGCCGTCCGCGTTGACGGCCGCGCAGGTTGCGAGCAGCGGCGTGACTATGCTCGCCGTGTTTCTCAGGCCGAACGGATTCCTGATCGTGCGATCACCCTCTGCGTCCGCGTTAAGGTTAGAGTCCAGGCCACTGAGCACTGTCGCCTTTGCGCCGGATTCCAGCGTCCACCTGCCTGAGAAGTTGAAGCCTCCGAGCAACAGGCCGGCCCACCTGTTCGTGCTGTATCTAAAGAACGGCAGCTCGTAAACAGCCGACAGGGAAAAGCGATGACGACGGTCCAGGGCCGAGTCGGCGCGTTCTCGTCTCGCGTCCTGAAACTCCTCTGCACGACCTGGGCCAAGCACTTGCGTGTTGACGCCCGCCGGAACGTCGTCAATCAAGTGGCTCCAGATATAGTCAGCATGCACGAAGGAGCCGCCCGTAAAGCGACGCAGCAGGCGGACAGATCCGCCGTGATAGGTGGAGGTTCCGTTCGAGAGAAAGGCTAAGACGTTCGCGCCGTTGAAGCCGGCGGCGTCAAAGCGCGGCTCGTAATTTGAGCGGGCGAAAATGTCTGCCAGCGTGAGCTGCGTTCGCAGCCCGTCAAGCTCGGCCTGCGTGGGAGCCGCGAAGAAGGTGGGCAATCCTGCGCGGCCCTGCGCGCCGACTTTGCCTGTACGGTTGAGGCGATTCTGCGTCAGCAGATGAACCCCGCGCGCGCCCATGTAGCGCAGCTCCACTGCCCAGTCGGTCTTGAACCGTCGCTCAAAGCCGAGCGTCCAGACCAGCGAGTATGGAACTTGTTGGTCAGGAACGTAAGAGGAAGTGGCCAGACGCGCCGCCGCCGCCGCATCGCCTGCGACGGGCACGAGGCTGTTCGTGATCGCTCCGTCAGCGATGAAGCTCTGTGTCTGAGCGATCAGGCTCGGAACGTCCACGGTCTGACCCGTCTGCGGCGGATTCGCCCCGGCGTAGATGTTGTCGAAGACGTAGTCGTAGCCCATCGTGAAGCCCGCGCGAATGACACTCTCTTCGTTGCTGCCGAAGAGTCGAGCCATGGGCCCACGCTTGAAGCCCGGCGAGTAGGCTAGCCCGAGCTTCGGCGCAAAGTTATTCCCGTCTGTTTGCGGCGCGCGAAACTCTATCAGCCCCGGCGCGCTGGCCGCCGCGTTCAGTGCTTGCAGGCGAGTCCCCGCAGCCATTTCCTGATACGAATAGCCCAAGCCCAGATTCAAGGTGACGTTGGGCCGGATTCGCCACTCGTCCTGAAAGAAGGCGTTGAGTATCTTCTGGTCGCCGTGGTAGGTCGTGCCGCCGAAGCTCCGCTCGCCGAAAAGATCAGGGCTCAGGTCGCGCAGGAAGAGATCGGCCGAGGAGTATTCGTAATCGCCGCGCTCGCGCCTGACGAATCTCTGCCGCGAGATTCGCTTGCGAAAGTCGCCGCCGAGCCTGAGCGTGTGATTGCCCGCAGCGTAGCTGACCTGATCCCCGATGCGGTAATCGTTCTCGACGCCGGTTTGCGGGGCAAATGGGTTCGGGCCCAGATTGATGCCGAGGTCTGCAAGCCGGATGTTGGGAAATGCGTCCAGACCTGGGAAGGGGATGTTCGGCGCTGGCGTGTCAACCACGATGCGCCTGTAGGCCAGACGCGTCTCGTTGACCAGTTGCGCGTTAAAGGTGTGGGTCGTCGTGTAGGAGAAGAAGCGCCGTTTGATCCGGCGGTCGAAAAAGAAGGCCGGCAGATTGGCTGCGGTGTCAATGCCGCCGTTATCGGCCACGTTCAAGCGCCAATTGTGCGTGGTATTGTCGCTCTGGTTGAAGTCCACACGAGCGACCTCGTTGTTCTGCTTCAGGAAGCTCGGGGCCGCAAACGTCGCATAGCCGATGGGCACGTCCACTCCGTTGACATTGATAGTCCCGGCGTTATTGACGGGTGCGGCCGGAGCGTAGAAGTTAAAGACCGCGAGATTGGTCGCGGAGAGACCCGGCATTGCGCTCAGTAGGGCAAGCCCTTCGGGTGTCGGCGACTTGATTCCGCCGGGGGCGGCCGCCGAGCCCTGCTGCAATCTCTCGTACGCGGCGTAAAAGAAGAGCCTGTTCTTCCCGCTATAACCGGAGCGGAGACCGTTGCTAAAGGTCGGAATGAAAACAGGCCCGCCAAGCTCTGCGCCGCCCCGGAAGAAGTCATAGCGCGGCATCAAGGAAGAGCCCGCCGGAGCAAGGTTCCGCCCGCGCACGACGCCCGCAGCCTTCTGCTGAGTATCCAGGGAATTCAATTGACGGTTCAAGAAGAACCCGTATAACGAGCCGTGATACTCGTTCGTCCCAGCCCTCTCAGCAGTGATGAACTGCTCGCTGGAGCTTCTGCCGTACTCGGCAGAGAAGTTGCTCGTGACGGCACGAAACTCCTGCACCGAATCCACGGGCAAGCCCTGGTCTACGGTCGCGCCGAAGCTATCGACATTCTCAACGCCGTCAAGCATAGTGTTAGTGCTCGCCGCGCGCTGACCGTTCAACGAAAAGCCGGCCGCGCGATTCGAGCCTTCGGAGTCAGAGGTGGCGCAGACGGAAAGCTGGGCCAGCATGTAAGGATTGCGTATGAGTGTCGGCAACTCTCTAAGCTCGGTTGCCGTCAATCCGTTGTTCAACTCCTGGCTTGTGGAATTAACCTCGACCATGCTGGCGGTACCCATGACGTTGACGGTCGCCGTGACGCCGCTCGGGATCGCGCCCTGTATTGCGCCCTGTATTGCGCCCGGAACGCTCCCGGCGGCGGAGGCCGGAGTCTCCACAGGAACGTCTATGCGCTGCGGCTCGCCCGTGTCCGTGACGACTCGGTCTTCAACGGCGACGAAGGATGTGAATTGCGTCATCAACCTGTATTGCAGGCCGAGGCGCGTGATCGCTTCGCGCACGTCGTCTGTCATCTGGTTCGTGTACCCGGTGTACTGATCCTGGCTCAGCAGGTCGTCTATGCGGCGGCGGGCCCACAATGTTGCGAGCACGTCGTGCTCCGCCTGTATCTCGGGCAGCTCGACCGGAATCTCGCGCACCGTATCGCGGCCAGACATCCTGCCTTTCAGGAGAATCGTGCCGCGACCGCCTTCGCTGTAACGGCCCGTAAGGATTACCGGCCTGGCGCTGAAAAGATCGGGGATGCGCCTGGGGTAAACGTCTGACACTTTAAGACCGTTCCAGTCGATAGAGATGTCGGTCAAGAGCGGGCTGCGTATGCGCTCGAAGACGCGCCGCGCGGCGGCCGAGCCGTCTTCGTTCTCCGTTAGGTACTCCACTTCGCCGCGCCCGTATTCAGACATCTTGTCGAGCAGGTGGCGATTGGGCGCGCTTCCGAATCCCATCGCGAAAACGCGCGCGTTTGCGTGTTTCCGCACTTCGGAGATGATCTCCTCGTCGTTGCCCA
>DASQYE010000362.1:0-5663 GCA_035639355.1 Pyrinomonadaceae bacterium | reverse complement strand
GCCGCCTTCGAGCGACGCGATGGTGGCCTCGGCCTGCTTGTGGGTCGGATTGCCGTAGCGCGTGTAAAATTCGCTGGGGTGCGTGGCTTCGCCCAACGCCGCCAGATGACCCGGCGAGTCCGCGCTGAAAGTCGAGGTCTGCCAGATCGGAGCCGTGACGGCATGAGTCTCGTTGAGATGATCCGACCCGTGCAGGACTTTTGTCTGCAAACCCATTTCTTCTGAACCCGCATTCTTCATTTTTCAAGAACCTCTTTTCTTCTGAACTTACGCCTCTTAACCTTCCGCCGACGGCTTTCAGGCCGAAGTCAACGCCCCGGCCCTAAAGACTCACGGCGGCGGCGGCGGTTGACTTACGGGCTTTCAGAAAATCGGCGAATCTCTCCAACCCACGGGAGAACCCCTCCCCGGCGACTCCGAATCCCAGCCGGAAATGGTCCTTCACCTGGAAACAGTCGCCCGGAGCGAGCAGCACTCCACGCCCGGCCAGGGCGCTGCAAAACTCACGGGCGTCGTCCCCACGTTTGAGCCAGGGGAAAGCCGTCATCCCGCCGCGCGGGCGAACCCAGCCTAGATCGTCCGCGTGCTCGGCGAAGAATTTGTCCAGCAGAGAGAGGTTTGCGGCGGCGACCTTACGCGTGCGCGCAAGGATGGTCTCGCGGTGTTTGAGGGCTATGAGAGCAAGCTTCTCCGCGAGCGGCGCGTTCGAGATGGTGAAGTACCCGCGCGCGTCCGCGTATTGAGAGAGGCGCGCCCGGTCGCGCTCGATAATCCATCCCACTCGCAGACCGCTCAACGAGAGCGCCTTAGAGAAGCTGCCCAGCACCGTCGCGTGCGGCAAGACGGCGGCCGAGCTTGTTTCGCGCCCGTGATAGACGGGGTGATAGACTTCGTCCGAGACGAATCTGATGCCGCGCTCCGCAGCAAAGTCGTGCAGATGGCGCAACTCCTCGTCGCTCAAGGTCGCCCCCGTAGGGTTGTGCGGCGTGTTCACCAGCAGCAGCTTCGTCTTGTCGTCGGCTAATTTTTTGATCTCATCCATATCAACGCCGAAATTATTCTCGCGCCGCAAATGGTAAAAGCGCACTTCGAGCCCGAATAAATCGGCGACGACGGCCGTGGAAGGAAACAGCGGAAATGGTAAGATGACGTTCGCGCCTGCTTCGGCAGCGAGGCAGAAGAGGATCAACAGGGCTTCGGACGCGCCCGTGACGATTTGCACCTGCTCGGCGCTCGTACCCTGCATCTCGCCGATCGCCTGCCGCAGTTTTTCGCTGCCCGTGGCGCTGGAGTAAACCAGCTCCGTCTCATTAAGAAGGGCCTGCTCGTCGGCGTCCATCAACCCCAGCAGCTCGCCGAGCGTCCAGTGCGGCCCCGTACTTGAAGCGAAGTCGAATTCGGGCGGCGTCGCCGCGAAGTGATAACGGTTTAGCCATTGGTCAAGTAGGAAAGGTGGTATCTGCATGTAGCCTCTTTTCGAGTGAGCTTTAGAGAGTTCAGCCCAGGGCGCATGCTTCGAGTCAAAGCGCCTCAGAACGTCGCTTCTCTAAATCATGGAACGGTTGACCCGTGAATTGTACGCATACAATTTGACAAATGCGAAGGATTGTCACTAATATATCCGGCGACATTCAGGCTGTCAACAAGAATTTTATAATGACAATGTGGACACCAGAGCTGGGCCGGTACGGCGGCCCGCGTTACGTAGCCATAGTCGAGGCCATCGCCGAGGACATAGAGCGGGGTCGTCTCAAGCCGGGCGACCAGATGCCGACGCACAGAGACCTGGCGACCCACCTGGGCGTGACGACCGGAACTATAACGCGCGCCTACTCGGAGGCGGCGCGGCGTGGATTGCTCGTAGGTGAAACGGGCCGGGGGACGTTCGTTAAAGAGTCGCTTTTCGACGACGCTTTCCTTGCGCCCGCAGCGACCGAAGACGAGGCGTTGATTGATTTGAGCTTGAACATACCGCCGCTCTCGGTTGGCGACCCGCTCGGGCAGGCATTAACGAAGACGCTCAACGGGCTTGCGGCGCGCCCAGGCCTCTCTTCAATTATGGGTTATCAACCCGCCGCAGGCATCGAACGCCACCGCGTCGCCGGAGCCGCTTGGGTGGCCCGCTCGGGGCTCAAGGCGCGCCCCGGACAAATACTTGTTTGCAGCGGGGCCTTGCACGCCATGACTGTCGTCTTCTCGACGCTGACCAGGCCCGGTGACACCATCTTCACAGAAAGCCTGACTTATCCGGGGATGAAGAACCTGGCGCATCTTCTACACCTGCGCTTGCAGGGATTGCCGATGGACGATCAGGGCATCGTGCCCGATGCTTTCGATGAAGCCTGCAAGCGTGATTCGGCCAGGCTGCTCTACACGATACCGACGATTCAAAATCCCCTGGGGACGATGATGCCGGAAACACGCAGGCGTGAGATTGCTGCCATCGCCAGGGCCCACGACGTGGCGATCATAGAAGACGACGTGCATAGCTTTATGCTGCCGAGCATGCCTCCGCCGCTCTCGTCTTTCGCGCCCGACAACAGCTACTACATCCTGAGCACGTCGAAGAGCATCGCGGGCGGGATGCGCATCGGTTACCTGGTCGCCCCTGAGCGAATGGTAGAGTTGCTGTCAACTTCATTGCGCGCTACGGTCTGGATGGCCGCGCCGTTGATGGCCGAGATAGCCTCCGAGTGGATTAAGGATGGTACTGCCGACCGGCTGGTGGAGCAGAAGCGAGCGGAGGCGCTGGCGCGACACGAGATAGCCCGCCGCACGCTCGAAGGATTCGAGTTCGACGCGCACCCGCTCAGCTTTCACCTCTGGCTGCATTTGCCGGAGCCCTGGCGCAGCAACGAATTCACGGCTCAGCTCAGACGAAGGGGGGTCGCCGTCACCCCATCAGAGGCGTTCGTGCCGGCGCGCGAAGAAGCTCCTCACGCCGTGCGCGTGTGTCTCGGCGCGCCGCGCAGCCGTGCGCAGCTTGAAAGCGGCCTCTCTATCATCAGTGAGGTTCTGCAAGGCACGCCTGATCCCTGCCTTTCGATTCTCTGAAAAATTAGCTTCCTATTCATACCGCAGCGCAATCATAGGGTCTACTTTCATCGCCCTGCGCGCGGGGATATAGCAGGCGATGAGTGCCACGGCGGCCAGGAATAGCGCCAGGCTCAAGAAAGTCAGCGGGTCTGTGGAGCTTACCCCGAAGAGCAGGCCGGACATCAAGCGCGTCAGCGCGAAGGCGGCCGCCAGGCCCAAGCCTAAGCCCATCATCGTCAAGCTCATTCCCTGTCCGAAGATCAGTTTAAGAATATCGCTCTTCTGCGCGCCCAGGGCCATGCGAATCCCTATCTCGTGCGTGCGCTGAGCGACCGTATAAGCTATCAGCCCGAAAATCCCGGAAGCGGCGAGCAGCAGCGCGATAAGGGCGAAAGCCCCCAGCATCAGCATATTCAAGCGCCGCTGCGCGATGGACTCTTTGAGCAGCTCCGCCATCGTCCTGATATTGTAGACAGGCTGGTCTTTATCTATAGCCTGCACCTCGGCCCTGACGGCCGCCGCCATGTTCGCCGGGTTAGAGCGTGTGCGGGCGACGAGCGTCATGGTCGCGCCTGTGTTCTGGGAAAACGGCACGTACATCTCCGGCGTCACAGCCGCATCCAGTCCGTCCGACTTAACGTCTTTGACGATGCCTGCGATAAGCATCCAGGGTCGCGGCGATCCGGGCGCGCCGATCTTAACCCGTTGACCTACGGCTTCGCCGCCCGTGAAGAACCCGCGCGCAAACGCTTCGTTGATGATGACGACGGGCACGGATTTGTCCGTATCCTCTTTGCCGAACTCGCGCCCCTTCGTCAAGGCGATGCCCATCACTTTGAAGTAGTCGGGCGCGATGGTGCGAACATAGGCGTGCGGCGGCTTGCCCGTCATGTCGAGCGGCCTTCCCTCTATCGAGAAAGGCCCGCCGAAAGTAGTGCCGCTCATGGGCAACGCCGTTGTGAGACTCGCCGATTCGATGCCGGGCAGCGCCTTGACCCGCTCCAAAAGCTGCCCGTAGAAATTGGCTTTTTCCGTCGAGCCCGTATATCTGGACGGCGGCAGAGACATCTGCATCGTCAATACGTTCTCCGCATTGAAGCCGGAATCGACATCCAGCAGCCGCCAAAAGCTCTTTATCAGAAGCCCCGCGCCGATCAATAAGACTAGGGCCAGCGCCACTTCGGACACTACCAGGAAACCTCGCAAGCGCTGCCACCCGTAACTGGCGGTCGTGCTTTTACTGCTCTCTTTCATAGACTCGCTCAGCTCCATCCTGGAACTCTGCAATGCGGGCACGAGGCCGAACAGCAGCCCCGTCAACACCGAGACCCCGAGCGTGAAGCCGAGCACACGTGCGTCCAGGCCCGCTTCGCCGAGGCGAGGGATTCCACGCGGGCCCGCTGCTATAAGGAGGTCAACACACCACATCGCCAGCAGCAGGCCGAGGCCGCCGCCGAGCACGGATAGCATTACGCTTTCGGTCAGGAACTGGCGTATCAAGCGCGACCTGCCGGCCCCCAGGGCTGTGCGAATCGCGACCTCCCTATGGCGCGTCGAGGCACGCGCGAGCCACAGGTTGGCGATATTGGCGCACGTAATCAAAAGCACGAAGCCGACGACGCCGAGCAGCATGAGCAGGAATAATCGCGCGTTGCCGACCACCTCCTCCTGCAACGTCGTGACGGTCACTTGCCAGCCGCCGTCTTCTCCTTTTGGCCCTCTGTACGTGCGAGGGTATTCCCGCTCAAGCCTCTGCCCGATCGTGCTCATCTCGGAACGCGCCTGCCCGATGGTCGCGCCCGGCTTGAGCCGCGCGATCATGCGAAAGGAGTATCGCCCGCGATCATCCAGCTCTTCCGTAGTGAACGCGGCGGGAACCCACACGTCAGCGCGCTCTGTGTCGTAAGGCTCGCTCAAAGGAAACTGAAACCCCTGCGGCATGATCCCGACCACAGTATAACTTTCACCATCAAGCGTTATGCCCTTACCGACGAGCGCAGGGTCGGAGTTAAAGCGCCTTTGCCATAAACGGCGACTCAAAACGGCGACGCGCCCGCGCCCCGCCTCGTCCTCTTCTTCGAGCAGGGTGCGACCCACGAGGGGGCGCGCCCCCAACAGCCGGAACAGACCGGACGAGACGCGCGCGCCGCCGATGCGCTCGGGCTCATTGTTCTCTGTCAAATTGAACGTCAGGGTTTGATAGGCCGCGACATCCGAGAAGACTTCGTTCTGACTCTTATAGTCAGCGAACTCCGGTGCGGAGACGCCGAGCCTCGTCATATTCAGCCGGTTAAAATTGCCCCACACCATCACCAGACTGTCGGAATCCGCGTAGGGCAGTGGCCGCAGCAGCGCGGCATTGACGACACTGAAGATGGCGCTGTTCGCGCCGATCCCCAGCGCCAGAGTAAGCACCGCGACCGCCGTGAAGCCCGGATTCTTCAGCAGCATTCGAGCACCGAAACGCAAGTCTTGCCGTAACATCTCCAACGACCTCAGTCCCCACATAGCGACACTTCCCTCCTTCGCCAGAGTCCCCGCGCCGAATCTTCCATCGCCCTGACGGAAAGCGCGGCGAGCTTCGGATTGTAGATCGCAGCCACGCCGTGCGCTATTCTTTCCTGCCT
>DASQYE010000361.1:0-6408 GCA_035639355.1 Pyrinomonadaceae bacterium | reverse complement strand
CTTCGATGCCAGCGGCACCCTCACTGGGAACTTCCGCGCCTGCCTCGACGATGTCGCTCATGTCCTCATCGTATTCTTTGTCACACCCTGCGGCTAAGTCGCCCTCGTCTTCTTCGGTGTCAATATCGCCGAAGTACTTTGCGTCTTCGCCCAGAGTTCCTTCTAAGATTTCGCGGAGGGTAATCTCTTTTTCAGCCTCTTCGCGGGCTTCGAGGTCGCCCGTGTCCTGCGGGATCACCGGCGTCCGTAGCCCGTGACGGATGTAGTTTCTTATCACAGGCGAGGCGTTGAGTATCTCTTTGAGGTGTTTACGCCGCCCTGGCTCAAGCGCCAGGAGCAAGGGAATCATGGAACTGTCCTCGGGTTTGAGCAGGTCAATGAAACGGTAACGCGCCTTAATGCGATTCATAAAGTGGATAACCAAGTAGGTGCCGGCCGGGGGTATGAAGTAACGCTCCTCCCTCTCCGCCTCCTCCAGCGGCAACCCGCGCGACCGCATTGATCGTTCCTGCCTCAGACCGCTGTGCCCGATCATATTCCAGCGGTCGTAGCGATTCCCGTGCTCAATCAGCACACGCCCAATCGTATAAGCCTCGCCGTCGTATAAGAAGCGCAGGCGCGCCGTCTCACCGCCGAGTAACTGCACGAGTCTTGCCCGCACTGCTGGCAGCGAAAGCTCAATATCGTGGTTTCCGAGAATGAGGGTCAGCCGGTGCTTGGCGGCGAGGAAATCCTTAAGAGCTTCGAAGACACCCCGGCCGTCGGTGTTGCGTGTCCGCTCCGCAATCTGGTTGAGCTTTGTCACCGCATCTTTATCCTTGATCGTCCAAATCTGGGCGCCCTTCAACGTCTCGTTGAAGTCGTCCTCAGCGAGAAAGTCAACGATGTCACCGTTGATGACTAACTCCAACTCCTCGGGCGAACTCTCCTTCCCCAGGGACACGAGCCAGTCGATGAAGTTAATCAGCTCCGGGTAGGAATTGCAGATCTGAAAGCCGGTCTTCAGCCCGCCTGACTTGGCGCGTTCGTCCGGTCTTCCGCCCAAGTGCAGATCAGAAATGATAAATAGTCTTCTCATTGTGTGAACGACTCCGTGTCGGCAACCGGGCGGCGTGAGAGACGTCGCGGGCTAAAAGCAAGTTTCAAAAAGACAGTCAGGAGATAGCTCGCGACCGGCCGTATTCTCTCTTACGGATTGCGTTTCTTACCCACTGTGACTTTCGTGCCATCAAACTTCGTGAGCGTGAATCCCTTGAAGTTTTCGTTATACGTGAACCCGGTGTCTTCAAGGACACTGATGGCGACCTTCTCTCCGGGCAATATCGACTCCGTATAGTCGGAGCGCCAGTGAACGCCGGCTTGGTTACGGCCAATTGCGATATTGGCCGCAAACTTGTCTAACTCGCCGCGAACCGTCAGCTTCTTAGCGTCCAAGCCTGTATATGGGACGGTGTTATTGCCGGTCGCATCCGCCACCATGGGCGTTACAGCTAAATCAGATAGCTTTGTCTTCTCATCGAACCATGCCTTCAAGATAGTTACGCACGCGCCTGCGACTGTGGCGTGACCTGCACCGTAAGCCGGATGTATTGGTGAGCCTTCAGGGAAAGCCATCGGCAGGAAGTAGCTACCGTACTTCTTCTGTACCTCCTTTGCAGCCTGAGATTTCCTGACCAAGTCGCTGACTGGGTACGACCTCTAGCTGTTTAAGTCGAAGTGTACGCGGCCCGCATATTCTTCGGGCCGGAGGCGGCGATGAACAGCCCGCTTCTGATACCAGACTGCTTTGACGGCGCGCATTGCAACTTCGGCCACCAGCGTCGCGATGTGTGGGCCGCCGAATGTGCCGAAACCCTCTTGTGTTTCGGAATTATCCATCGTGTACGGATTGTTCTTATCAAAAGGCTGAAACGGGGTTGGTAGATAAGCCGTTAATCGACGGCTTGTAAGGGCGCGCCGTGGAAAATTACGGAAGCTTTGAGCATAGAAAGAGTAAACCTGCCATTACAAGCTGTCAATGAAATTTTGTTGGATTGCCCTGAGCCTGACGGATTCGCGAGCATTCAACCATTACCGAACCGAGAGGTCTTGCCTGCTTTCATTCGTTTAGCTTTGTACGCATCTCTCTGCGCACGAAGCTTTATAACGTTGTTTCGTAGAAAGAGGTTTTTACCGAAGCCATCAACACTAGGACCGGATATTGGCTTGATAACGCCGGCGGCAATTGTGACTTTACCCATCCGTTTGCCGCCACTGGAAGCATAAGTTTGCCGGGCGCTATTGGAACCATAAGTTTGCCGGAGCGGCAAACTCATGGTTCAAGTTCCACAGAACCTACACAACTACAGCTTAGGTGGTGTGACACCGTGCTGTCCTTGATATTTCCCGTCCCTATCCTTATAGGAGATTTCACATACTTCGTCAGCTTGGAAAAATAAAACTTGTGCCACGCCTTCGTTGGCGTAAATCTTGGCGGGCATCGGAGTAGTGTTTGAGAACTCCAGCGTCACGTAGCCCTCCCACTCCGGCTCAAACGGAGTTACGTTTACGATAATTCCGCATCTTGCATAGGTGCTCTTTCCAAGACAAATCGTCATTACATCTCGTGGTATACGAAAATATTCTACCGTTCGAGCGAGAGCAAAACTGTTAGGTGGGATGATGACATGATCACCCTTTATATCCACAAAACTTTTAGAGTCAAAATTCTTGGGGTCGACCACTGCACTATACACATTAGTGAATAGTTTGAATTCATCAGCACATCGCACATCGTAGCCGTAGCTTGAGGTGCCATAAGAGACAATCCGTCTGCCATCGATTTCTTTAACCTGATTCGGCTCAAACGGCTCAATCATACCGTTCTCTTGTGCCATGCGACGAATCCATTTATCCGATTTGATACTCATTGATCCAATTATTCCCCCGCCAAATTTAACAGTCTAACAATCAAATATAAATACGATTCAGAGCCTTATTTGAATACTCTTTGATTTGCGTATTCATTTAGTGGTGACTAGAAGCAATTATCTAAAGGTTTCCGCACTCACCCACACAGTCAAAAAGCGGTTCAGAGAATCGACTGTAGGTGGATTTTCTCATTGCGATCCCTGTGACGTTGCGTGGCATTCGGAAGGTTTCGACCGTCACGCCGAGAGCGTAAGAGTGCGGCGGCATCAGGTAGTATCCGGAGCCGTCGGCGGCGGTGCGCAGGGGCGGTCTGATTTAACAGTCATGAGATAAAATCCGTTGGTGATATGAAAGAGCCCGCACAGCATATAAAGAACCGAGGGCGAGTGACAAGCGACCGGGTGACATGTGCGGGCTCTGCGCAGAGCCCGCACGGCCCGTGCATCATTCATTGGCCGGAGCTTTTTTAATGCGGAGTGTGCCGTCGCCTACGGTGAAGGAGAGTGTGGGCCCGCCGGCCCCGGCGCGACCCTTTATCGAGCGCGGCGTAAACGGGTCGCGCTCGCGCGGCTCCAGCGTTGCGTACTCATTCTCGATGCGCCCCGTGCGTAGAATGCTGGCGTTGATGTCGCCGCTGTAGCCGGCCGGTAGCTCTACGTTCAGTTCGCCGGTGGCGAGTTGAATATCAGCGCCCGCCCCGCGCCAGTTGCGGGCCGACAGAGCTATATTTATAGTGCCGCCGCCGACTACGGCCTTCACCAGGCCGCCCGCCAGATTAAGCGTCACGTCGCTTTCGAGCGCCGTGAGGCTGATCGCCCCCTCAATGCTTTTAAGCGTAATGGGCCCACGACCCGCATCGATCTCAATATCCGTCACGACGGGCACGCGGATGCGGTAATCAATCTTCCAGGGCAGGCCCAGAAGCTTTTTAGGGAAACCCTTGGCCATACGGCGCATGAAAGTTTTATCGTGAGTCCCGGTAGTAACAATGCGCACGTGATTGGCATCGTCATCGACCACAAAACTGTTGACGGAAGAGAGGAGCGCGAGGTCTTCTTCGGAGTCCGCGCGCAACTCTATGTCGGCAGTGATGTCAACTTCACTGCGCGGCCAGGCTTCGATGGTGATGGAGCCCGCCGGAGCGCCGAGGATGGTCAGCGCGCTGCCGTAACCGAAGCGGCGAGATTCGTGTCTGGTCGTCGTGCGCGTGAGCCTGGGCGCGGCAGGAGGCGCGGCCGTATCCTTCTTGTTCTTCTGCTGCGCTTCAATTGTCCCTGCCAGCAAAGCGATGACGGCGCACATTTGCAAGAGAGTTGCTAAGCGCGCGCGTCTCGAAAGCAGATTTTCTTTTATCAAGGGTATCCTCAAAGGAGCGAGGACGCCCTTCTCTGACCTGACGGATCAGAGAGGGCGTCCCGATTAAAGCGCGAAGGTCATAAATCCGGTTTAGCGGCGGAAGAATTTGATACTGCCGCGCTGGTTTGTGACTGTGAGCGATGCTCCTCCATCGCCAACATTGCCGACAACCTTGCGTCCCTCGCCGATGAAGCTCAGCCCGCCGCTGGGGAATGGCCCGAGCGCTATGTTGCGCGTCATAGGCGCGGTGGCGACCAGGCGGAATGCAGAAGTGGCAGGGATGCTGATGTTGATGTCGCCCTGCATGGACGAGAATACGTACTCGCCGCCGGAGGCGATCTCGCCGTCGAAGGTGATGTTGCCCGTGGTGTTTTCGGCCATCACCGCAGGGGCGCGAATACCCGTCAATTCAATGTCGCCTTCAAAGGAGCGCGCGCGCACATGGTTGCCCCTCACGTCGCGCACGATGATGTTGCCCCGCCTGGTGACGATCTCGACCGTCGAGTTGTAGGGAACCCAGATTTGAAAGTTAACGTCGCCGATCTCGCCGCGCCCGCGATTGTCGTTCACCACATTGATGACCAGCGCATCCTCGCTCTGCTCCGGGTTGAAGCGCGCGGCGGGCGAATCCATATTGGCGGTCACTTTGATCTCGTTGCGATTCCAGGCCAGCACTTCGATCTTACCGAAGCGATTGTACAACTCAAAGCGCACGTTCTGGCGAGCCGGATATTTACGGGAAAAATTCCTTTGGGCCGAGACGCCGACGGCCAATGACAGTAAGAGGAGGGCTGCGGCGGCGAGTGTAAGGGGCGCACGACGGCCTCCTCCCCCTATGTACAGCACGTCGGGCGTGCGTATGTTCATCTCTGAGCTGCTCACTACTTTAGACTAATCCTCTTTCATCGTGGAGATAGCTTCCAGTTCAAGCGCGCTCGCTCTCTCGGCAGCGAGAGACGGACGCGCGAACGAAGTCCTTCCAGGCCAAGCAACCCTCTCATAGATCAGAGAACTCTTTGAGAAGCTGCATCTTTTCATTGAGCGCAGAGTTGAGCATCTCTTCCGAGACTTCGTCATGCGGGCTGACGAGGAGTTGATTGCGCGAATCGGCGACCGCTTGATTGATGACGTTCAGGTTACGCTCGAAAGACTGGCGCGTCTGCGGACTCCAACGCGCCATCTGCTGCTGTATGCGCTTGTTCCAGTAGTCTATCTCCATCTGCTGGTGCCGCACGCGGTCATCCACGGCGAGCATGGTGGTCGGTGCACCGGCCTTATCGCGAGAGCTACGCGCCGAGGAGGAGGAGGATTCGTCCCGTGCGGACGCCGACCGGTCGCCGAAGCCCTGCATTTGTTGAAGGCTGAAGGCGGTCGCAAGTGAGACGGCGATGGCAATGGCGGTGATCGCGGCGGTCAGCTGGGGCAAGGAGAGTTCCCAGCTGCGGTTCATTAAACGCGCCCACCAATTTTCACGCGCCCGTTCGACGCTCGGCAGAGCGGCGGCAGCGGCCACAGGCTCGCTCTCTATGATGTTGCGTATGCGCAGCCACAAGGCTCTTTCATTCGGCGGCGAAACGTACTCTTCTCGACACTCGCGGCAAAAGCTCACAATCGATTCCAGATCGTCGCGCGCTCCGAGGCACGAGAGACATTCTTCGAGATGCGAGCCGAGCACATGGCTATCTTCCGTGCTGAGCGCGCCGTCGAGAAAGTCGCTGAGTAAGTCCTGACACTTCTCGCAGTTCATTTTGTCTGTAACCTCTAACTAATCGCGCGGCGGGTAAATTCAATCTCTGTTGGGAGAGCGTCGGCGCGCGATCCTTTCAAATGGTCTTCAAAAGCAATCTTGGGGAGACTGCATCTTGCGAATATGGCCGGTGGAGAAGAGACCCGGCGCAAAACCCCTTGGCTCTACCGCCTGCGCCGCCACGTAAGTCAGGGGTTGTCTTACGTTAAACGGGGCGGACGTTGTTGGAAGCTATTCAGCAACATTCTGTTGCCTGAGCAGCCCCCTTAATTTCATACGAGCTTTATGAAGCTGCGACTTACTTGTTCCCACACTGCACCCCAGCATCCTCGCTATCTCCTCGTGCTCGTGCCCCTCGACATCGTGTAACACAAATACTGTTCGGTAGCCCGGCG
>DASQYE010000360.1:0-9415 GCA_035639355.1 Pyrinomonadaceae bacterium | reverse complement strand
GGCGAGGTCTTGCAGGCCGCTTCGCACGAAGCTCATGACCTCGTTACGCCGCGTCTCCGGGCGTATGAAGTCGGGCCTCGATTCATAGAGCCGGATCAACGCCTCCGTGTAATCCGAAAGCCGGAAGAAATAGCTCTCCTCCGACACGCGGTCGAGCGGGATGAGGTGTTCCAGACATCGCGGCGCGTCTCCCTCGTGCTCCGGCTTGATGTATTCGTCTTCGGTCTTGAAGGTCGCGCAGGAGGCGCAGAACCAGCCCTCGTAATGCCCCTTGTAGATCGGCTCGCGGCCCCTGGGCGTGCGCGCCGCCGCGACGCGCCGCCACAACTCGCTCACGCCCGCGTAGTGAAAGGGCTCGGTCGTGCGCATGAAGATGTCATAGCCGCCGTGCTCCGCGTCCAGGCCGAACGTAGAGAATACCTTCTGGAACTCATGAGCGATGTGGTCTGTATGTTCCTTGGGCGTGCGGCCCGTGCGCTCTGCGGCCCGCTGTATATTGATGCCGTGTTCATCCGTGCCCGTCAGGAAGAAGGTCTCGAAGCCGCGCTGCCGCTTGTAGCGCGTCAAGGCATCGGCGACGAGCGTCGTGTAGAGGCTGCCCAGGTGCGGCAGACTGTTGGCGTAGTAGATCGGAGTGGTGACGTAGAAGGTCTTCATTATAGGTCAACGGTCGGACTTGAATGGTGACAGTAGACGAAGAGGGCGATCAAGGGCTGAAACGATTCAAGGCCGGTCATTCGCTATTTACCCCTGTTGGGCTGGGCCTTGGCAAATTCGTCGCCCGTGTTGAAGCGCGGCAACTCCGCCTGGTCGGCCACGCGACGGCCTATGTCGAGCGCCAGCTCGGCTTCCTGCACCATCCCGCGAAAGTCCCACTCGTCGTTGTACTCGTCCGAGGGCTGATGATAGTTCGCCGTGTTGTAGGCCTTGAACTTCTCCTCGCCCCAGCCCTTCGGCCGCCCCGTGTAATCCGCGCCCTCCTTCAAGCTGATCGAGGGGACGCCGACCTTCGCAAACGGAAAGTGATCGGAGCGGTAAAAGGAGCCCTGTTCGGGGCGCGGGTCGGGCGCGACTTTCAGCCCGCGCTCGCGCGCCACCGCCTGGACGATTCCTTCCAGCGACGAGCGCTCCGCGCCGAGCGGGACGAAGTCGTTCGTCGGCCCGAGAATGTTCATCGAATCCAGGTTGATGTCGGCGGCGGTCTTCGCGAGCGGCACCAGAGGATGCGACGCGTACCACTCGGCTCCTAGAAGCCCCTGCTCCTCTGCGGTCGGGAGCAGAAACATGATCGAGCGGCGCGGCCTCTCGGACGCGGGCAGCTTCATAATCGCTTCGGCGATGGCGATCATGGTGGCGCAGCCCGTAGCGTTATCCAGCGCGCCGTTGTAAATAGTATCGCCCTTCTTATTCGGCGCGCCGACGCCCAGGTGATCCCAGTGCGCCGAGAAGACTACGTACTCGTCGCGCAGCTTCGGGTCGCGGCCAGGGATGACGGCCGCCACGTTCGGGGCCTCGACGCGATTGACATCGCTCTTAATATCTATGGAGGCTTTGAGGTTAAGCTTGACGGGCTGAAAATCGCGCGTCGCGGAGGCACGCCTGAGCGCGTCCAGGTCCTGCCCGGCCAGGCGCATCAGGCGGCGCGCGGCATCGTCCGTCACCCACGAGCGAAGCTTTAGAAAAGGAGTCCGATCATCCTTGCCGCGCGCTATGTCGTAGCGCCAGCCTCCATTAGAGGTACGCACCACGCTCCAGGGATACCCTGCGGATTCGTCCGTGTGCAGAAGGATTACGCCCGCCGCGCCGCGCCGCGCCGCCTCTTCGTACTTGTACGTCCAGCGCCCGTAATAGGTCAGTGCGCGCGCGCCGAAAAGGTTGGGCTCGTCGGCGGTTGCGGGCGGATCGTTCACGAGCATGACCAGAATCTTATCGCGATAATCCGAGGCCGCGCCCTTGTAATCATTCCAGCGTTGCTCCGGTGCGTCGATGCCGTAACCGACAAAGACCAGATCGGCGTCCACAGAGACGTTCTCGGTCTGCGCTCCCGTGAAGGCGACGAAATCCTCCGCGAACTTGAAGCTCTCTTTTTTATCGCCGCCCGAGACGGTGAGCACAGGCTTCGGGTTGGCATTGACACCCACGAGCGAGACGGGTTGAAAGAAACTGCCATTCGCTCCGCCTCCTTTAAGGCCCAGCGCCTCGAACTGCGCCGCTATATATTTGGCGGCCAGCTCGCCGCCGCGCGCTCCCGTTCCGCGTCCTTCGAGCAGGTCGTCGGAAAGATATTTGATATGAGCGCGCAGCGTATCCTCGCTGATACGGCTGCGGGTCGATGCCCCGCGCTCGGCCCCGGCTGTTGGCGCGCTTCTCGCCGCCCGGCTGCTACGACGCTGCGGCCACACGCCGCCCGCCAGGCTCATGACGAGCAAAGCCGCGATGACGAGGTTCCCTTTTCCGATCATCTTTTTAGTGCGCGGGCGCAGCCCTCTGTGTGTCGTATTCATGGCGATTCTTGATTCCCCCCTCTAGTGATTTCCCTTAATCAGCGCCATCGCTTCGGCGCGCGTGCGCGAGTCTTTGCGAAAACCTCCGAGCACGGCCGAAGTGACGGTGATCGCGCCGGGCTTCTTCACTCCCCTGAGCGTCATGCACGTATGCTCCGCCTCGATGACGACCATTACGCCGAGCGGCTTCAATCCCTCGTAAAGCGTATCGGCGATCTGCTGCGTCAGGCGTTCCTGTACCTGCAAGCGGCGGGCAAAGGTTTCGGCCAGCCGCGCCAGCTTCGAGAGCCCCAGTATGCGACCGTTCTTCGGAATATAGGCGATGTGGCATTTGCCCACGAAGGGCGCTAGATGATGCTCGCAGATCGAAGCGATGCTGATGTCTTTTAATATAACCATCTCTTCGTGCGTATCGCCCGGAAGCGGGGCGACGTGCTGTCGCGGGTCTTCGCGCATCCCGGCGGTCAGTTCCGTGTACATGTCCGCGACGCGCTCGGGCGTGCGCTGCAAGCCTGGACGCGACGGGTCTTCGCCGATGCCTTCCAGAATCAGACGAACCCCGCGCGCGATCTTCTCAGGATCGACCGGGCCGCCGCCGAGCCGCGCGTCCGTCCCATTAGTCTCTTTCATCTCCGTGGGCGGAGAATTCTTACTCATGTTTGCTTTCCTTCCGGCCTCCGGCTTCACCCAGATTCCCGCCGCAAGCTGTGGTAAGCGGCGAGCGCCGCCGCCTCTACCAGGCGCAGCGCCACGCCCGCGCTCTCGGCCGCCGCGCGGCATTGCTCGTATTCCGGCATCTCCTTGGCGACGCGACCATCGATGCGTGCCACTTTAACATCAATCGGGCCGTAGGGCGTTTCGACGCGCACGGTTTCGCGCTCCAAAGCGCGCCGCTCTACCTCGTAGCTGCGCACGCCGAGCGTCGTCGTCTCCGAAAACAGCAGCCCGCACATCGCCTCCAGGTCAGCCGGACGGCATAGAATCTGTAGGAGCACGCCGGGCCTGTTCTTCTTCATCTGCACAGGGGTGAAGTAGCAGTCGAGCGCACCTTCTGCGAGCGCCTTCTCCATGACGTAGCCGAAAAGCTGCGGCGACATGTCGTCGATGTTGGTTTCGACCATCAGCAGTCGCTCCGCCGTGTCGGCGTCCTTCGCTGCGCCCTCGCCTACGATCACCCGCAGCACGTTCGGAAAGTTCTGGTACTCGCGCGTGCCAGCCCCGTAGCCCGTGCCCTCTATCTTCATCAATGGCAGCGCGCCATATTCTGCGACGACCGTGCTGATTATGGCAGCGCCCGTCGGCGTCACCAGCTCGCCCACTATGTCCGCTGTCGCATAAACGGGCGCGTTCTTTAAAAGCTCTGTGACAGCGGGGGGCGGCACTGGAAAACGCCCGTGGGCCATCTCGACCACGCCGCTTCCGACGTGCAGCGGCGAAGAGACGAAGCGCCCTATGCCTAGCAGGTCGAATCCGATGCAGGCTCCGACTACGTCCACGATGGCATCGAGCGCGCCCACCTCATGGAAATGTATGCGCTCGACCGCCACGTTGTGAACGCGCGACTCGGCCTCCGCGAGCCTCGTAAATATCTTTGCAGAGCGATCCTTCACGCCCTCGCTCAAACGCGAGTCGTGGATGATCTTCAGAATATCGTCTAGATGGCGATGCGCATTCTCAGGCTTGACGCGCACGTTGGCCCGCGTCGCGCTTATCCCCGAACGATCCGCTCGGCCGAAGTCCAGCTCGTACCCCTCGACGCCCAGCAGCGCAAGCTCTTCGCAGAGCCGGCGGGGATCGACCCCGACGCCGACCAGCGCGCCGAGGATCATGTCGCCGCTCGCGCCCGCGAAGCAGTCGAAGTATAGAGTTCTCATAACGCCTCAAACAGCGGCAGAACGTCGCCCGCCCGGCCCTGTATGACTTCATGGCAGAGGTCTGAAAGCGGCGTCGGCTCAGGGTTGACTTCGACTACGTAAGCGCCCGCACGCCGCGCCACCTCCGGCAAAGCCGCCGCCGGATAGACGACCGCCGAAGTCCCCACGACGAAACATAGCTCGCACGCTTGAGCGCCCCTCGCCGCACGCTCGAACGAGCCTGCGGGCAACATCTCTCCGAACAACACTACATCGGGCCGCAGAGCGCCTCCGCATTCCAGGCAAGCGGGCGGGCGCGCGTCGTCCCCGCCGCCGCGACGAAGATCATACAGCGCCCCGCAAGCAACACAGCGGGCGCGCCAGATATTGCCGTGAAGCTCCAAGACCTCGCGCGAGCCCGCCGCCTGGTGCAAGCCGTCTATGTTCTGCGTGACGAGCAGCAGCTCGTTAAATCGGTACTGCCAGCGCGCCAGCGCCAGATGCGCCGGGTTAGGGCTCAGCTTTTCAAGGTGGCCGCGACGATAATCGAACCATTCCCAGACCGCCGGCAGATCGCGCTCAAGCATCCTTCCTGAAGAGATCACGTCGAAGGGCAAACCCTTCCAGACGCCCGCGCCTCCGCCGCCGCGAAACGTAGGCACGCCGGATTCGGCCGAGACGCCCGCCCCCGTCAGCACGAGCACTCGTTGCGCCGCCGCAAAACGCTCGCGCAGGCCGGCAGAGATTGAGATCGACGCATTTGTTGGCATGTGTATGACGATTCGGATGGTAACAGAGCGCAGTGGAATTGTGTCAAGCAGGCAGTTGTCAGGGCGTGCGCGTCCCCTGTGGTCGGTGAAGGAAGAATGGTGTCTACTGACCTGGACGCGGGGCTTCGTCAGGTCTATTAGCATCGCGCTGGCGCGCTGGGCTATACTGCCTGCTTTGCCACGGCAGGGCCCGCGATGCCCTGGCGTTTTGAGGAAGAGATAGAAGAGTGAGTTTACTAAGACTGCAAGAGACTTTGAAGGAGCGTGTGCGGGCTTTGGCCCGTGAGCAGTTCGGCGTGTCGCTCGAACAGCTGAGCACAGAAGTACCGCCGCGCACGGAGCTTGGCGACCTGGCCTTTCCCGTCGCTTTCGAGCTTGCGAAGCGCGTCAAGCAATTGACTGGAGAGAAACGCGCCCCGCGCGCCATCGCCGAACAGCTCAAGGCGGCGCTCGAAGCTACGGCGGGCGTCGCGCGCGTAGAGGTGGCGGGCGCTGGATACCTCAACATCTTTTATGATCGCACGGCTTTCCTCAACGCCTTCTCTTTCGCGCCAATCGAAACGGGAGACACGGGGGCGTTATCGGACGCTCGGCCGAAGCGGATGGTCGAGCATACGAGCATCAATCCGAACAAGGCCGCGCACATCGGCCACGTCCGCAACGCCGTGCTCGGCGACACCTTTGTACGCGTCCTGCGCGCGGCGGGCGAGCGCGTAGAGGTACAGAATTATATCGACAATACTGGCGTGCAGGTCGCCGACGTGGTCGTCGGATTCATGCACATAGAGCGCATGACGCTCCAGGACATAAAGAGACTGGACGCCGAGCTTCCCCCGGATCACTCGTTCGACTATTACTGCTGGGACCTTTACACACGCGTAGGGCTCTTTTATCGCGGTGACGATCCCGGCGCAGAGCCCGACCCGGAACGTCTGCGGCTTCGCGCCGAAACTCTTCACGCGATAGAGGAAGGCGATAACACGGTCGCGTTGCTGGCCGATTACGTGGCGACGCGCAATGTCGAATGTATATTGACGACGATGGAGCGCCTGGGGATTCGCTACGATGTCTTGCCGCGCGAGTCCGAGATACTGCGCCTGCATTTCTGGGACTACGCCTTCGAGCGCATGAAGCGCGCCGGGGCGATACGCTTTGAGACAGAAGGGCGCAATCGCGGCTGCTGGGTGATGCCCTTTGAGTCGCACACGGGCACGGACGAGCACGAGGCAGATAAGATCATCGTGCGCTCGAACGGCACGGTCACCTACACTGGCAAAGACATAGCCTACCAGCTCTGGAAGCTTGGCCAGCTCGGCCTGGATTTCTATTACAGGCCGTTTCGCAGCTACGAGGACGGGCACACGACATGGATGACGACGACCGAGCCCGCGCCCGACTCTTCCATCACGCGAGAGATGCTCGGCATCAACGCGCGCCCGCATTTCGGCGGCGGCGCGACCGTCTATAACGTCATCGATTCGCGCCAGTCATACACGCAGGAGATAGTCCGGCGCGGGGTGGCGGCGGTCGTGCCGGAGATCGGCGAAGAGGCCAGCGTGCACCTGGCCTACGAGATGGTGGCGCTCTCGCCGGCCGCCTGCGCAGAGCTTGGCATCGCTTTGAGCGAGGAAGACCGCGCGCGTCCTTACATAGAGATGAGCGGGCGCAAAGGCTTGGGGGTCAAGGCGGACGATCTCATCAATCGCCTTGAGACGAGCGCGCTCGGCGAGGTGGAGACTCGTCATCCAGACCTCTCCGCCGATGAGAAGCGCTTGACGGCCCACCTCATAGCCGTCGGCGCGCTGCGCTACTTTCTATTGAAATGGACGCGCAACTCCGTCATCGCCTTCGATTTTAAGGAGGCTCTTTCATTCGAGGGCGAAACCGGCCCCTACTGCCAATATTCGGCCGTGCGAGCGAACTCTATCTTTCGCAAACTGGACGAGAAGGCGCTCGGCGAGGCCGAACGGATATTGCGCGAAAGCCTGCGGGCCGAGCCTAAAGAGGGTCAGGCGGCAAAGCTGGAGGAGGTCGCGCGCGTCTTCGAGGGCGAGGGCGGCGATGAAATATGGTCGCTCGTCATGCTCGCGGCGAGGCTGGAAGAAGCTGTCGCAAGCTCTGCCAACATGGCCGAGCCTTCCCACCTGGCCAAATATAGTTTCAACCTGGCGCGAGCCTTCAATCTTTTCTACCACCGCCATCGTATTATCAGCGAGGAGGACGCGACCCGGCGCGCAGTGCTCGTACGCGTGGCCGACATCGCGCGCAGGCAATTGACGGCCGCGCTATCGACGCTCGGCATCGGTGTTCCGGAGAGAATGTAGCGCCGCCGCCCGTTCATTTGAACATGGTTTCGTTGTACTTTCGTCAACCACGGAAGATATAAAAAGGACGGAAGCAGTTGAGGGAAATATGCTAATAGTGATGAAGACGGACGCGACCGAGCGCGATATAGAGGCGGTCGTCGGCGTCATAAACGAGATGGGCTTTCGCGCCCACACGATGCCCGGCGCGACGCGCACGGCCATAGGCGTGACGGGCAACCAGGGGGCCGTTGATCCGTCCCGTTTCGAGAATCTGCCGGGCGTGGCCGAAGCCATCCGCGTCAGCAAGCCCTACAAGCTGATCTCGATCGACCTGCGCCCGGAAAAGACGGTCGTGCGCGTCGGCGATGCCAGTATAGGGGGCGAGGAGCTGGCGCTCATCGCCGGGCCGTGCGCCATCGAAAGTCGCGCGCAGGCGTTCGCCATCGCCGAAGCCGTGCGCCGCAGCGGCGCGCGTTTCTTTCGCGGGGGCGCATTCAAGCCGCGCACTTCGCCCTACGCTTTTCAAGGGCTCGGTGAGGAAGGCTTGAAGATTCTGGCCGAGGTGCGAGAGGTTTATGGCCTGAAGATCGTCACCGAAGCGCTGGACGAGGCGAGCGTCGATCTGGTCGAGCGCTACGGCGACGTGATACAGATCGGCGCGCGTAGTATGCAGAACTTCTCGCTGCTTCGGCGCGTCGGTCGCTCGCAGTTGCCCGTGCTGCTCAAGCGCGGACTGGCGGCGACGCTTGACGAATGGCTGCTCGCCGCCGAGTACATCATGGCCGAAGGCAACTATAACGTCATTCTGTGCGAGCGCGGCGTCCGCACCTTTACACAGCACACGCGCAACACGCTCGACCTGGCTGCCATACCGGCAGTCCGCCGCGTCTCTCACCTGCCGGTGATCGTAGACCCTTCGCACGGCACGGGCAAGAACTACATGGTCATCCCGCTGGCCCGCGCCGGAGTCGCCGTCGGAGCCGATGGGCTCATAGTAGAAGTACACGATCAACCGGAGCGCGCGCTTTCGGACGGCGCGCAGGCGCTCACACTGGAACAATACGAACAGCTCGTGGACGAGGTGCGCGCCATCCATGAAGTGATCTCGCCCGCGCCTGTCAGTTGACACCATTTTGTTGAGGACGGACGCCGCTGCGATCCATATTTGGGAAGGCCATCGAACGTTCGGTGGCCTTCCCCTCTTTCATGTGCCGCATAGAACATTTCCCTAGCGTAACTCTTCCCTGTAAAATTCCGCTTGACTCTGTAGTCGCCTACAGGGTTTATGATATTAATAGCTTGAAAGGGAGGGCAGTCATCAGGAATATGAGATTTGCGAATAAAGCGCGGCGCTCGGCGGGAGATGGACGCGCGACCAGGCTTAAGATCGGGGAGGTGTCCAAGTCCAGCGGCATCGGCATAGAGGCGCTGCGGTTCTACGAGAAGAGCGGGTTGCTGGAACGCCCGGCGCGCACGGAGGGCGGCTACCGCCTCTACGACGCCGAGGAGGTGCTGGAGCGCCTTGAATTCATCAAGCGGGCGCAGGTGCTAGGCTTCTCGCTCGACGAGATCAAGCGCGTTATCGCCGAGAAACGCGCCGGACAAAGCCCCTGCGCCGGAGTGCGCGAGATCGTGCGGAGGCGATTGGGAGAACTCGACGAGCGCATGGCCCAGATGCGTCGTTACCGTAAGGAGCTGGCCGAGGCCCTGAGCGAATGGGACGAGGCGGGCGATTCCGAAGGGCACATCTGCGGGCTGATCGAGAATACAAGCATAGAGCATCCCGTCAGGGCCGCACGCGCGTTGAAGAGCGATGCCGCCGGAAAGAGAAAGTGAAGAGATGATAGCGGAAACTAAAGTCGTCGATCCTGTGTGCGGCATGAGCGTTGATCCTTCGTCGGCCGCCGGGGCGCAAAGCGAATACGAAGGTAAGCTTCTGTATTTCTGCTCCGCCGCATGTAAAGAGAAGTTCGAGGCCGCTC
>DASQYE010000359.1:0-4784 GCA_035639355.1 Pyrinomonadaceae bacterium | reverse complement strand
CCGCGTGCGGATGAAGGCGTCTCGGTCTTCGGCGCGCCGGGCTGCCTGAGAGCGGTCTTTCTGATCTTCCCTGTCTGGCGCATCCCCTTTTTGCGCGCCTCCGCCAATTTCTGCGGCGTTTCAGGGTTACCGACCTCGTCTGTGTACAGATTGTAAATGTGAACGAGCGCGCCGTGCTTGACCTCCGCCTCCCCCAAGTCCTGAAGGTGCTGCTCCCACTGCCCCAGCTCGCACAGCACCTCTGCCATCTCCTTCGAGAGCAGTATGTGACCGGCGTCGCCGCAGTCCATCACGCGCTGCGCGTAGTTGATGCCGCGACCCGTCACGTCCTTTTCCCCGGCGATGTTGATGTCGCGAAAGACTATCCCGCTGTGGATGCCCATACGCAGCTCTATGTCAGGATGGTCGAAGAGCGCGCGACCGATCTGAATGGCGCAGCGGACGGGAGCTTCCGGGTCGCCGAAGAATGCCAGCGCCATGCCGTCGCCGGAGGCGCGGCTTATCAACTGGTTTGCGCCCTGCGCGCGACGGAAGTCGTCCGTGCTGCGAACGATCAGGTTGAGTTGTTGCAACATCTCCCGCTGGCGTCCCGAAGCGTTTTTCGAGTAGCCGACCAGGTCCATAAAGAGCACGTGGGCCACCTCCGGCGTCGAATCGTTGCCGGAAGCAACGAGCGCCGTATCGGCCGTCGAGCGCGCATCCCTCTTCACGCTCTCGATCTTTGTTTGAATGTCCTGCTCCTGCTTGTGCGGTAGGGTCTGGTTCATGAAGGCCGGAGAGGGCTCGACCATCTCTGTGGCGCGTCCCATCTCGGTCTCGAACTCAAGGCGCTGCTTGACGCGGCGCAGGTCGGCCGTCATCTCCTTGACGGACTGGTATCGCTGCTCCCTGTCTTTGGCGAGCGCGAGGGCTAGGATGCGTTGAACCTCGGGCGAAGCGTCGGCCATGTAGCGCGTGAGCGGCCGGGGCTCCTGGGCCAGGATCGAGACGATCACGTCGCTCGGCGTGTCCCCGCCAAAAGGCGCTTCGCCCGTAATCATCTCGTATAGCACGACGCCGAGGCTGAAGATGTCCGTCCGGGCGTCCACCTTGAGCCCACGCGCCTGTTCGGGCGACATGTAGACGACGGTTCCGAGCACCATCCCCGGCTCGGTCTCAGTCGAGGCCCGCGCTGCTTCGGGGCCACCCGCGCCCGGCTCCGCGAGCTTTGCCAGCCCGAAGTCCAGCACCTTTATATAACCGTCGGGCCTGAGCATTATGTTTTCCGGCTTGATGTCGCGGTGGACTATCCCTGCGGCGTGCGCCGCTTCGAGCGCGCCGGCGACCTGGAGCGCTATGTCGAGCGCATCACCAGTCCGCACAGGCTCGCGCGCCGCGTGCTGGCGAAGGTTCACGCCGTCTATGAATTCGGTCGCCATGAAGTGCACGCCGTCCTGCTCGCCGATCTCGAAGATGGTGATGATATTCGGGTGGTTCAGGGCGGAGATGGCGCGTGCCTCCTGCTTGAAGCGGCGCAGGCGATCCTCGTCGCGCGTGAACTGAAGCGGCAGCAGCTTGATCGCGACCCTTCGCTCAAGCTGCGTATCCTGGGCCAGATACACCTCGCCCATACCGCCCGCGCCAAGCTGCGAGCGAACCTCGTAGCGACCAAATCGAGTCCCGGCTTTGAAGACCATGAAGGGCAAGCTAAAGAATACGCAAGACGCGATCCTGCGGCGCTTTTGAATGTATTACACAAAAAGTAATTGTCAAGGCGGCTGGAGTTCTGCCGCGCGCGCGCGCCGGTTTCGGGCATTCGCTTGCGGTTCATTACGGTCCGGCCTCCGGCATACAGGAGGCTTCTTTGAGGCTTCTTTGAGGCTGGCCCCTGCCGAAATTCAATTACGATTCGTTTTGAACCCGTACCACGCCCCCTCTGACTTACGACTCTTGACGGCGATGCAGTTTCTCAAGCTCCGGCTTGACGAAATCCGCGTAGCAGTCTGGACAGACGCTATGGCTGATGCGGGCAGCGGAATGCTCGCTCAAGTAGCTTTCGACCTTCTGCCAGTAGTTCTGGTCGTCTCGAATCTTCTTGCAGTAGGAGCAGATGGGCAATAAACCGCGCAGCTGCTTGACGTGCGAGAGCGCTTCTTCCAGCTCCCTGACACGCTCGGCGAGGCTGGCTTGCAGCTCTACGATGCGCATTCCGACCTGCACGCGCGCGCGCAGCTCCTGTATGTCGAAGGGCTTGGTAATGTAATCGTCCGCGCCCGCCGCCAGTCCCGCCACCGTATCGTCCTTGCTCGTCCTGGCCGTCAGCAGGATGACGTAGAGGCCCGCGCGCTCCGGTATCCGGCGGATTCTCTGGCAAACCTCTATGCCCGACAGGTAAGGCATCATCACGTCCAGGATCGCGAGCGGGGGCGCTCCCTCGGCTTCGAGCGCGGCGGCAGCTTCCGCGCCGTCTTTCGTCGCAGTTACCTCGTACCCCCACTTGACCAGCAGCGCCTTGAGCAACCGGCTCGTCTCGGGGTCGTCTTCGGCGATCAGTATTCTCATAAAACTCCCCACGGCGCGCGCACTCGGAGCCCGCCCATACGCGAAATCTTATGCCAATTCATGGAAACAGGCCATCGTTCTTCGTCTGTTCTGAGGTTGAGAGCCGGGCGCGCCCGCAGAAAAAGAGGGCCGCCGCCGCAGCGCGCGCAAGCACCGCTCTCAGGTTCGCTACCCGGCAGACATGTTGCGCGGCAAGCGAGAGTGCGTGATATGATCTCGCCCCGCCCGGTTCCAGGCGCGCGGGCTGAGACCTTTACGACTATGAAAGCCCTTGTGGTTGATGATGAAGCCGTGATACGCGACATCGTGGCCGACGTGCTGCGCGCCGACGGCTGGATTGTGAGCGAGGCCGATACAGCCGAGCGCGCCTTCGAGATGTTGAGCGGCAACGACTGGTCGCTCGTCTTCTGCGACGTAGTGCTCGGCGGCGAGGACGGGTTCAGCGTGCTGCGCCGCTTTAAGGAGGAGCAGCCCGACGCGCAGATCGTACTGATGACGGGGCACGGCTCGGCCGTAGGGGCGCTCGACGCAGCCGCCCTGGGCGCTTACGACTACCTTTTTAAGCCGTTCAACGTCAATCACATTCTGTCGTTGGCCCAATCCGTGCGCGCCGGTCGCATGGAGAAGAGCGTACATCAACAGCAGGGCGCGGTCGAGCCCTCGCTCATCTACAAGTCGGACATAGAGCTGGTCGGACGCAGCGCCGCTTTCGTCGAGGTGATGAAACTCGTGGGCCGCGTCGCCGTGACGAACCTGCCCGTATTGATTACGGGCGAATCGGGAACGGGCAAAGAGGTCGTCGCACGCGCCATACACCGCCGCAGCCAGCGCTCGGCCAACGCCTTTGTCGCCGTCAACTGCGGCGCGATCCCCTCGGAGCTGATTGAGTCTGAACTGTTCGGGCACGTGCGCGGCTCCTTCACGGGCGCGACCGTAGACCGTCGCGGGCTCTGGGAAGAAGCCGACGGCGGCACGGTCTTTCTGGACGAGATCACGGAGACCACTCCGGCTTTCCAGGTCAAGCTGCTGCGCGCCTTGCAGGAGGGCGAGCTGCGGCGCGTCGGCTCAAACCGGCTCGTTCACGTTGACGTGCGCGTCATCGCCGCCACCAATCGCGATGCCGAACAGGAGCAGCGAGAGGGGCGCTTTCGCCAGGACTTGCTCTATCGCCTGAACGCCGTCACGATTCACTTGCCCCCTTTGCGCGAGCGCCGCGAAGACATCATGCCGCTGGCCCAACACTTCGCCGCGAGAGTAGTGCGCCCCGGCGCTCAGCCCGTACGCTTCTCGCGCGAAGCTCTCCACCTACTGGAACAGTATGCCTGGCCCGGCAACATACGCGAGCTGGAGAACGCGGTGGTGCGCGCCGTCGCGCTCTGTGATCGAATCGTCCGCCCCGAGGATTTACCCGAACGCATACGCAATCCGCAGGACGCGCACATGCTTCAATCCGGCGGGGAGCCCCACGCGCCGCCCCGTCAAGACGACCCGCAGAAAGAGGAAGAATTGTTGCCGCTCTCAACCATCGAGCGACGCCACGTCGAGCGAGTGCTGGCAGCGACGGGCGGCAACAAGCAGGCGGCCGCGCGCCTGCTCGGCATCGACCGCACAACCCTTCAGCGAATGATTAAACGCTACCAGCTGGACGGGAGCGACGGGCGTCCGCCTGCCAAATAAGCCGCCGGGAAATGAACGCGCCTTCAACGAAGTGTGCGCACGTACTGCACCAGCTTGACCCATTCGCTGTCGTTCATCTCCGTAATGCAGAGGCCGACGAGGTAGCCGTCTTCTCCCTCTTTCTCGTCAAGACGCTCGCACCGCACGGTCGTGGCGCTGATGCGTACCCTCCCGGCGGGAAGCTCAAGCACGATATGAAGCGGGCTGCCGACCAGGTTGAAATATCGTCCACCCAAATAGAGCGACGGCACGACGATCGCCAGGCCCGTTTCACTCAGGTTGCGCGTGTAGCCTTCGAGCAGCGTCGGGCTCGCCGCCTGCTTCGACGGCCCCTCACTACCACCACCATCTCCCTCCTCAATTGAGAGGCTGAAGAGAAGGCGCGCTTGCAGGGAAGCAGCGCAACGCGGAGCGACGCGTCGCTCGTCCGCCGCCGCTGCTGCTGCTGTCGCCGCCGCCGCGCTCCGGCTGCTATGCTGCCACGCTCGTTGCAACGCTCTCAAGGGACTCCTCTCGACGCAGTGAGACTGCACCGGCAATATCTATGATGCGGTCAATAGTGAAAG
>DASQYE010000358.1:0-2209 GCA_035639355.1 Pyrinomonadaceae bacterium | reverse complement strand
GCCTGCTCTACGTCGAGCTTGCGCGCAATCCAGGCGAACTTTCGATTTCTCTGCTTCGCTTCACGCAAACGCTCTTCGAGAGTTTTCGCATCAGTGCCGGTGAGCGGGGCCAGTTGGGCCGCGATTCGGGCGATGTCGCCGAGCTCGTCCGGGACGACGAAGAAGGATTCCGTATCGACGCTGCGCGCCAGCTCGCGCCCCGCGCGGTCAAGCACTAGCCCGCGCAAGGGGCTCGTCCTTATGGCGTCCTGCTGCTGCACGCGCGCGCGCTCTCTGAGCCAATCGTGCTGCGCCGTCTGCAAGTAGATGATGCGGACGGCGATGACCAGCATCCAGAAGACGAGCACGGAAGCGATGACCAGCACGCGGCGACGCGAGGTATCAGGACGGGCTTTGGATGAAGCGGTGGAATGCGGGCGCATCTTTTATGGTTCGGCCTTCTCTGTCGGATTCATGCGCGGGGGAACCGGGGCTCTTGCCGTCGCGCACGAGGGGGAATGCCTGCAAACTAAACGTGGCGCGTGGGGAGAATGTGCGCCCGAACAAGTGCGCGGGTTGGCGCACCGCCAGATTGACTCACTTACACGGCCGTCAGCGATGGAACGAGGCCGACGGGTTGACGAAGGCCGGGGCTGATGGCGGCACGCCCGCAGCGGCGACGCTGCTGCTGCTGCTGCTACTACTACTGCGGGCCACGCCGATCTGGCCGGGCTGGGCCTGCTGCATCCCTATCTGGCGCGCCGCACGCTCAAGCCGCGACGGAGTCGTAGCCTGTTCGCGCGCCAGCACAAGACGACGCTGCTCTTCTAAAAGCCGCCCGCGCTCGCGCCGCAACTCTTCGGTCTGGTAGCCGTAGCGCACCGCCGCGAAGTGTTGTCCGGCGGCGTGCACGAACCCGCACGTCAGCACGAATCCGCACGTCAGCAGCAGCCCCAGGCGCACGAGCGCGGGGCGGTCGCGCTCGCGGTGTACGGTATGGTTCGGTTGATTGAGCGGCAATCTTTTCATGACAGCCTCAGCCTTAGAGATCAGGTCCGGCGATTAGCGGGAGCCGAGGGCCCCGCGTCCATTTTTTCAAATGCTAAAACTTTAGTGCGCTTCCCCTGCGGCGCGAGCAGGAGGGCCCAGCTTGCGGCCGGCCCGCAGCTTGGCGCTACGGGCGCGTGGATTCTCATCCCGTTCCGGCTGACCCGGCACGATGGGGCGACGGGTCAGGATTTCAACTGCGCGGCGCGCCCCGCACGAACAGACGGGGACGCGCGGCGGACACTGACATTGGCCCGAGAGACGACGCAAAGCCCGCTTAATGATGCGATCTTCGAGCGAGTGAAAGCTGATCGCAGCGAAACGCCCCTCCGCCTGTAAAAGATCGATCGCCGTTTCGACGAATTCGTCCAGCCCCTCAAGCTCTCGATTGACGGCGATGCGCAAAGCCTGAAAAGTGCGCGTCGCCGGGTGAATGTGGTCTGTGCGGCTCCTGCCCACGGCGCGCGCGACCAGCTCCGCCAGTTCCCCTGTCGTTTTGATGGGCTCGCCGCGCTCGCGTCTCTCAACGATCCACCTGGCGATGCGACGCGACCGGCGCTCCTCGCCATACTCGAAGATCAGTCGCGCGATCTCTTCCTCTGGAAGACGCGCCAGCAGCTCGGCAGCCGTCTCTTCGTCCCCCTCCGCGTCCATGCGCATATCGAGCGGCGCATCGTGCCGGAAACTAAAGCCTCTGTGTCCCGCGTCGAACTGGAGGGACGAGACGCCAAGGTCTACGAGCACGCCGCTGACTACCTTCGCGCCCGCCTCTTCGACCACCCGAGCGATGTCGCGAAAGTCCGCGTGCACGGCGCGAAAGCGTGACCCGAACGGCGCGAGCCGTTCGGCTGCAAGCGCAAGCGCCTCGCCGTCGCGGTCGATTCCGAGCACGCGCGCATCGGCAGACGCTTCCAGAATCGCTTGCGCGTGCCCGCCTAAGCCGAGCGTGCCGTCAACGAAGAGACCGCCCCGCGCCGGCCCCAGCAATTCAATCGTTTCCGGAAGCAGCACGGGGCGATGGGGCGCGCCCATGCCCCCCAAAGGCGCAGCCATCACCACCGCCCCGTGATCTCGTTCAAAGATCCGTCAATGTCAAATTCCAAGTCTCGCAATCGCCGCCTCGTCTTCTTCCGTGTATGGATCGGCGAGCATGCGAGCCTTGAACTTGTCGAGCTCCCAAACT
>DASQYE010000357.1:0-5380 GCA_035639355.1 Pyrinomonadaceae bacterium | reverse complement strand
CGCGCGAGCGCCCGCGATCGTATCGCGTTCCCAGAGACGGTAGTAACCGGACTTGAGACGGCGTCTACGCCCGACGGCGCTTCGCTGAAGCATCCCCCTGGGCGACAGCATGTAGGGCACGCCCGCCCTGCGACACGCGAGCGCCGAGACGCTTATGGCCGGATTCCACAGACTATGAAGATGGGCCAGATCGAAGTCGTAAACATCCCTGCGAATATGGCTATAGAAATCGATTGACGGAAACTCGCGGCTTCCGTACAGGGGCTTGAACTGACGAACGGTAAAAGGCTCGTCCTCGGAAACGGTCACGGGCGCGCACGACTGCCGGAATGTATAGAGAGCGACTTCAACACCCGCCGATCGCAGGGCGCGGCAAAGCGCCGGGACGGAGCGCGCAGGCCCTCCCGTCGAAGGATCAAGGCTCGGGATGACGTGAAGAACGCGCATGCTAACCCTTCATCTCTATCATGCTAAGACTTCATCTCTATAGAGCGACCTTGAGCGCCCTGCTGATAAAGCGCTCGCGCCTGCCCGCGCGCCGTGGAAGCCGCGCCGCATCGCAGGCGCGCCAGAAATTTTCAGCGAACAACTCGGGCCCCCAGCCGTCTATGATCTCGCGCGAGGATTGGCCCATCTCTCCCCAGCTGCTCTTTCGCGCCAGCAGCCGATCAAGCGCCTCCGTCAAGGTTTCCGGCCTCGACGGATCGAAGGTGAAACCGTTGACGCCCTCGCGCACAAGGTCTTCGTGACAGCCGCAGCGATCGGAGACGACCAATGGCAGCCCGCAGGCCATCGCTTCATTGACGGCCAGCCCCCAGGGCTCCGACAGGCTCGGCTGCAAGTAGGCGTCGGCCTGCGAGTAGATGCGCGGCAGCTCTTTATAATCTACGTGCCCGAGCAGGCGCACGCGCTCCTTGAGCCCGAGCGTTTTTATCCTGCGCTCTATCTCATGGCGCTCCGCTCCATCGCCCGCGATCGTCCAGTTCCATCCATGATGACCCGCTATGACTTCCAGCACGCCCACAATATTTTTTCTGGGCAGAAAGCGCAGGCAGCTTAGCAGCATGGCCTCTCCGTCCAGTCGCCGTTGCTTTCGCCCGGAGCGCGAACTTTCACCGGCGAAGAAATCGTTATCGACCACATCGCAGCCCACAAAGCAGCGATCCGGCGCGAGACCCAAAGCCGAGAGGTATCTTGCGTGCGGACGCCCTCCTGCGAATCCCGCCTGAAAATTTGAGACGATCAGCCGCTTGAGCCACAGCTTGCCGCGCGACTGTGTGGAATCCACGGGCTGGCTGTCGGAGATTACGACGCGCGGCACTCCGCGACCGATACACCATCCCAGACCGGCCAGCGTCTCCTTGAATCCCCAGCCGGGTAAGACGACTACGTCCGGCGACAGATCATCCAATGCGCTGTAGAGCGCCCGTCGAATACTCCTGTACGACAACGTCCAGTAATCGCGTTCTGGAAAGAGGGTCTGTCGCGCCACGTCGCCGAGTCCTTCATCGTCGGGCCAGTTGTAGTCTCCCTGAGTGCCCGCTATTTGAAGTCCGGCGAGCCGGTGGTTAAGCTTGAGCCCCCGTGCGGACGCAGCCCCTAAACGCGCGCGCGTGAACGGTGCGGGTGCGGCGAAGACCAGTGCGGCGATCATAAGCTATGAATTTACGGCGGCGGCCTTTCTTCCGACGATGGCCATTCCGGAAGCAGCCGTCCGATGGACTTCTTCCATTCCCGACGAAGTGAGTAAATGGACGACATCCTTTTCGGTTTGATTCAGCTCGTAGACGGGAGAATACGAGTCGAAGGTGTCCAGCATAGTCCATTCCCACTGCTGTCGAATCGAGAGACGGCCCCAGAAATGACGGCTTGAGATCGGCATGAGCGGCAGCGCCCTGCGCAATCCTGGGATACGGGAGAGCGCCAACGTCACAGGGAAAAAAGTCGAGACGAGCGCCGCGCTGAGCGCATAGTTCGCTCTGGGCGAAAGCCTGCGCGTCAGGAGGCGTAGATAGCTGCGCAGCATAATAAAGCGCGTCCATCTTTTCTCGTAGAGCCAGAATGCCAGGTGTCCGCCCGCTTTAAGAAACTCCGGCAATCGAATCATCGCGCTCCTGGGATCGGGCGTGTGCTGAATGACTCCGAGCGAGAAAATCCGGTCGAAGGTGGCCGGCCGGAAGGGCAACGCATAGAGCGACGCCTGTACGACCTCGACATCGTGCCCGAGTTCTTCCATGTTATCGCGGCAGCTCTCGACCGCATTATTCAGATCGACCGCGACCACCCGCGCGCCCCATTGCCCCGCGACCGCACTGAAGCGCCCCGCCCCGCAACCGGCATCAAGAATCAACTCGCCCCTGATCTCCTCGGGTCGCCAACCTGTTTCGGCGCGGAAGCGCCCCTCCGACTCGCGCGTCCCATTGAAGGCGTCGATCTGCGTCCGCGAGAAACGCTTCCATTGCCAGCCGAAGTTTTCAACGTAGCTCTCCGTATCTATAAATCTGGGAATCCCCTTCCTGATCGGATAATGTTTGTCGCAAGGCTGGCAAAGGAGCGCGCCCGTCAGCACTCGATCATAGACTTGCTCTGAGATTTCCAGCCCGAGAGTCCCACGGCAATCCGGGCAGACCAGAATATTATAGAGAGCGGGACGCATCTACTTTTACATCCTCGATCCTTACATCCTCAACAGACGCTCACGACTCGCCAGTCATAATCATTCCCATCGACGGCTAGCGCCGCCACCCTTGAGCAGCGCGGCGTACTTCTCCACGGCCAGCGTTATGTCGTACATCCGTGTCACCCTCTCTCGCGCCGCTTGAGTGAGCCGGTTACGAAGAGCCGGATCGGCCAACAGGCCGCGAATAGCTTCGGCCAGAGCATCCGCGTCACGGGGCGGCACTAAGAGACCGCAGCGGCCATCGTCCAGGACTTCGCGGCAGACCGGAAGATCAGTGGCGACGACGGGCACACCGGCGCTCATCGCCTCGGCCAACACAATACCGAACCCCTCCACATGTGTCGCCAGTACGGCGACATCGCTTGAGCCGAGCAACTCTGGCACGTCCGACCTGTTACCTAAAAACTCTACGCTGTCTTCAATCCTCTGCGCACGGCAAAGGGCTTCATGTCGCGAGCGCGACGGGCCATCGCCCGCCAGTCGCAGGCGCAAGGGGAAATCCGTATGAATAAGCTTGGCGCACGCACGCAGTAGCGTTTCGTGATCCTTGGCATCAGCCATTCTCGCGACCATCAGTATGACGGGCGACGGGCCCGCTTCGCGTGCGGCGCGAGCCGTCGCGGCTCTCTCGGCTATCTCTACGGTCGCGCATGCGTTCTCGATAATGTGAACGCGCGCCGCCGGTAGAAGCAAGCCCTTCACAAGCTCGTCGCGTATTCGTATGGATACCGCGATCTCGCCCGCGCAGAAAGGACGCGCCAGGTGGGCGAGAGTCATGTTTTTAAAGCGCGACATGCGGTCGCGCAGCGGAGAGCCCTGAACGCTCACGTAGCATAGTCGAATCCCAGCCAGGCGGGCCGCCATGCTGACCCAGGCATGATTGCCGAACGTGTATGACAGCACGGCGTCTACGGCATCTCTACGAAACGCTTCGGCGAGGCGGCGTATGAAGGCCGCGCGGCGTCTCCGACTGTAAGCGCAATGCTCGAACTTCGCCGCCGCTGCGACAAACTCTCTTTGACGCCCCGTAAGTTCTTCGCCGATATAGTAAACATTCGATTCGATTGCTTCGGCCGAGAGCCTTTTCAGAAGGTCGAGCGCGATGCCCTCCACTCCGCCGTAGTCGAGCGCGCCAATCACGTGCGCGACCCTTATGGACGTGCCCGGCGTCGAATCAATCGCACCTTCGGCAAGCGATTGAGGCGGCATCGAAGCGAGAACCGTCTCGCCCGATTGAAAGGCTACTTTGCCAGGATGTGTGCCAACAGAAGATCGCATAACAGCCGCAGCAAGCCAGGCCGCTCACCTGGAGCTTCGGGACGCGGATGGCAGCGTCAACTCAACTGCCCTGGATTCGCGCCCCCTTTGAATCCACGGGCTACGAGCAAGTTGCTATTGACGCTACGCCAGAACCTGCCGCGAGGATTCAGCCGCGCTTTCATCGCCTCGACCATCCGCAGCGACCACAGCGCTGATTCTTTCCACAGGGGTTGGAATTGCAATTGACATCGAAAGCCGCTGTAGCCCGCTTCACCGTAAAGAGACCGGAGCGAGCGCCGTGTAAAGTAGAACAGGTGCTCCGGCGGATAAACCCACATGTCCAGCACGCCCTGGACGCGGGCCTGTGCGGACGCGTTGTCGCCCGTCATCAGGATAAACATTCCGCCCGGCTTGAGCAGCTTCCGTGCGTGGCGCAGGTACGAGACGGGGTCGCTCAAATGCTCTATGACGGCCCACAATGTGATCGCATCCCAGCCACCCTCGTCGAAGGCAAGGAAGGCGGCCGCTTCGACGCGCACACCCAGAAGATCACGGGCGCGACGGGCGTTCGTCTCATTTATATCTATGCCTAGAACATTTTTATATCCTATGTCGGCCAACAGGCGCAGCATCGTTCCATCACCCGAGCCTATATCAAGAACGCGCGCCTCCCTGCGGCCCTTCATGATCCGGTCAAAGCATTGGGCCTGTCTCTTGAAGATGTGCGAACAGAGTTCGGGGCGATAGTAGAGCGGTCTTTCATCCCCCATATAATCGGCCCAATAATGAGCGTCGTAAAAACTTTGAAGCAGCTCTTCGTGCGGCTGTGGCCAGACGAAGCCGACGCCGCACGCCGCGCACTCATGTACGGGCCAGCCATAAACATTGGCGACGAACGAGATTACATGACGCGAGCAGATAGGACATTTACCGGGAAGAGGTAGGAGCGCGTCTTGTTCCCGGTCGAGGTCAAGAAGCGCACCATCGCTCATTCTCCTGGACGGCCCCCAGAACTCCGGCCGAGGCCGATGCGAGTCCGCCTGCGGGGTGAAATTCTTAATCCTAAGTTGATTCATAACTACACGGGCGGCCCCTCGCTTCACTTCCCGCCGCTCATCCGCATAGAGTTGGCGTAAGCCTGCCCCCCGGAGCGTCTCAACTCTGTTGGCCCACGGGCGGAAGCGAACTCTTTTCAATCAGAGACGGCTCTCCGGTCGAGTACATGCCAGACCATGAGACTCAGCTTTCTGAGCGGCGGTCTGGGCGCGCCGCTCCGCCCAGGATTTTCCCGTTAATGTTTCGCGGCAACAGGCCGTTTCTTAATCCCAGGCGGGCCAGAAAGCAGAGTAAAAGAAGTAGCGCCGCCAATAGCGTCACTGTCAGGCTCAAGCCGTAGGCAGGCCGCAGCGCTCGCAGACACGCAAGCGAGGCGAAGATGAG
>DASQYE010000356.1:0-5841 GCA_035639355.1 Pyrinomonadaceae bacterium | reverse complement strand
CAAGGAGCCAGCTGCCCCTTTTTGAACATATGGTTCTCTTTAGAGAGTAGAGTCCAGGGCGGCGGTCATCGCTTCGCTGAGGCGTCGTTAAAGGCTGCTTCTACGGCCGGGCCCGCGACGTACATGTTGAAGATAACGCTCCTCAAGCGAGAGTCGCCCGTGATTTGTTTCCGAAACTCGTCTATGCGGACGATTTTCCGCGTCTGTTCCAGCGTCTCGCCGCGCGAAACGGCCGCTTCGGTCTGCTCCTTGATAGAGGCGAACATATCTGCGATGAGCTTTACGTAAGAGTCGTCGCGCAGGACGGGCCCATGTCCGGGGACGATGATGGCGGGCCTAAGCGCACGAAGCCTCTCAAGCGACGTGGCCCAATCTCCTATGTGCGACTGGTCGCTCCCGATGAAGGGGACGGGCCAGACCACCAGATCGCCCGTGATGACGATGCCCTCTTTGGGCAGGTGAACTACTATGTCGCCGCTGGTGTGCCCGCGCCCCAGATAGCGAACGTCTATGATGCGATTGCCACGACGAAGCGTCAAACGATCTTCGAGCGTGAGCGTCGGAAGGATGACTTCGGTCTGCGGGGCCTGCCCGAGTACAAAATCCGCCAGCCTTATGTCGCTCGCCATGCTCGCGCGCTCTTCCTCTGTCAAATCCCAGCCGCCGATGCTCTTGTTCTTCTCTAAAAGGCTTCGCAGGAAATCGACGAACTTCGGAGCGCCCTCTAAAAATTGCTTTCGAGCCGACACGCCTTTGGTGGGCAGGTAGTCGCGCGTCGCGGCGTGGGCGATGAACTCGACCGCCGGGAACGCTTCGCGATAGACCTTGTCCCCCCTGATGTGGTCATCGTGCCAGTGTGTGTTGATGACGTACCTGACGGGCTTGTTCGTCAGCTTGCGCAGCGCGGCCAGCACCTCTTTCGTGATCGCCGGCGCGCCGCTGGTGTCTACGACTATCACGTCTTCGTCGTTGATGATGAAAACGTTATTCGCATCGACCATCATGCCCGGAAGGTCTTTGCGAATGACCGCGTAGACGCCCTCTGCCAGCTTTTGGACTTCAAAGTTGGCGGCGACGCCGGTGGCTTCTTTGGCCCGCGAAGTGCGGGACGCACGGGCATGCGCCGCATTCGCAGCGGCCTTCTCCGGCCCGTCGTATAAATCTACGAACTTTCGCTGCTGCTGCTGCTCCTGCGCGCCCGCTGATTGAATCGCCAGACAGGCGGCGACCGCCGTCGCCAGAACGGTCGGGTTGAGATTTTTCACCTTCGGCTTCCACCTTTCGACTGAGATCACCCGGTTGGTTTTCGACTAATACGAGCGCGCGCCGATAATGTTGCCGAAGAGTTCTTTCAAAAAATTTCGCGGTTCGCCAGAATCCGTTGATCGTTTCGGGCGATTCGAGGTCTGCGACTCAATGGTCACGGATATCAGAAATGAAGCGGGCACTTTAATGCGGACACTTTGATGAGGTGGAAGCCGAAGGTGAAAAATTCAGGCGGCGTGGCCGGACGGATGGCCCTAGCTCCCGGTCTCAGTCTCTTGGAACAGGTGCATAGCAACGCTTTCGGCAGAGCTGTTCGATGGGGCCGGGCCCTCTCGTTCTCGCTCCAACAAACGGCGCTTGCGTTCGAGCCCCCAGCGATAGCCGCCCGGTTCGCCGCTTTCACGAACCACTCGATGACAGGGCGTGACCAGCGCCACGGGGTTCGTAGCACAGGCGCGTGCCACGGCCCGCGCAGCCGTGGGTTGTCCGATGGCCTCCGCGACCTGCTTGTAAGAGCGCGTCTCGCCGTAAGGTATTCGCCTCAACTCTTCCCAGACCTTCAGCTGAAAAGCGGTCGCCCGTAGATCAAGCGGCAAATCAGGATTATCCCGACCAGCGTCCAGATAATGCGACAACCCCTCGACCCATTCGCTCAAGCACTGTTCGTCCTTTTGAATACGGGCGGCCGGATATTCGGCCGCGAGCGATGCCACGAGCGCGTCATCACGGTCGCCGAGACTGACTCCGCAGATGCCGCGCTCGGTGGCCGCGACGAGCAGGCGGCCGAGGTCGCAATTGACAATCGCGTAATTGATATTCATGCCTTTCCCTCCGCGCCTGTAGGTCGCAGGCGTCATTCCCAACCGCTCCGAGGCTTTCTCATAAAGACGGCTGCTCGAACCATACCCCGCATCGTACATAGCGCCTGTGACATCCGCCCCCTCTTTGATCCTGGACTTGAACAGCCTCAGTCGGTGAGCCGCCGCGTACTGGCGCGGCGTGATTCCCGTGATGCTCTTGAAGGTTCGCTGCAAATGATGCGGGCTCATGCCAAGCTCCGCGCCCAGCTCGTCGAGCGAGGAGGAGGAGAGTGTGTCGTCCGTTTGCGCCTCGATGGCGCGACAGACGCGCAAGACCAGCTCGACGCGCGGATCGACGCCGCTTGTCTCGCGCGGCCGGCAGCGCAGGCAAGCGCGCAGTCCACACGCCTCGGCCGCCTCGCACGACGGGAAGAAAGCGACCTGTTCGCGCTTGGGCCTGCGCGACGGGCACGACGGCTTGCAGTAGATACCCGTCGAGCGCACGCCGTAGGCGAAGATGCCGTTAAAGCGTGCGTCCCTGGACAACACCGCCTGCCAGTAGATGTCTTCCTCTATCGTGCGCAGCTCACGAATAATGTTCTGGTCCTGATTCATCAAGCCTCCCGCTTCTGTCTACACTCATACTACTCAGGTCTCTTCATTAAAACTATCCGAATCTTGCGCTCAAACTTCCGTTGGTTTCTACGTTTTTTCGGTTATAAGCGCCGCGCGCTCTCTCTCAGCAGCTTCCGGGACGCGCGCCGCGTGTTTCGAGCTTTGAGGGGGTTGGAATGAAGAACACGGCGAGCGTCGCCCGCGCGTATCAGGAGCGCGGATATTTCGAGACGCCGTCCATGAATATCTTCAGGCGGCGCGGGTGGGATGGGGGTTTGCGCCGACCCGGTAAGGGAATTGACCGGCTCGGTTGAGCTTTGTCAGTTCAGTAGGTCTTTGAGACTCGGCTATTTGTCGTCGTCTTCGCTGCGTCGGGCGTCGCGTTCGGCGACTTTCGCGTCGAAGAGTTTCTGTTGCTCGGGTGTGAGCAGTGCGCGTATGCGGGTGCGCGAATTCTGTCGCAGGGCGTCGTAGCGCGGGCGCACTTCGGCGCGTAGCGCGCGATATTCGTTGCGGGTCTGGTCCAGGATGACGCGTATCTCCGTGGCCTGTTGCTCGTTGAGGTTGAGATCACGCTTCATGCTCTCGAACACGTCTTCTTTGCCGCGCTTGCCGCGCGCTTCGGGGCGCTCGCCGCTGCTGGCCTGCAAGCGATAAGCGCCGTCGAGAAGCGCGCCCGTCAGGCAGCCCAGGGCGAACACGCCGACGACCACGAGCCATATCTTGAGCCGAGTTCTGCTCGTCGCGCGCGCCGTCATCTGGAAGCCTCCCGCTCATCTTCGTTCAAAATCGTTGCCAACACCTCGTCGTTGGACAGTGTGGTCTTGTCTGCGAAGACTACCTGCTCGATCCCGGCATTGCGCGTGCCGAGCAGGGCATCGAGGCTGAAGCCGCCCGAAGCGTTGCGAGCGCCGGGGCTCGCAGACCAGAACAGAACGAACGCGAAAACTGCGGCCAGCGCCATCCCCGGCACGGCCCGCCAGATTACCCCGAGCATCGCGAGCCAGTTTTCCCCCTCTTCGCGTCGAGCGCGCTCCGCAGCGATGCGCATGCGAAGGCGCGTGTACAGAAAAGGCGAAGAGGCGACGGCCTCAGCCTCCGCCTCGTTTGACGCCGAGGCGCGAAGAAGCGAAGAAGCGAGCCCGTCCAGGCGCTCATTCGGTTCGCGTTGGGACTTTTTGCCGAACATAATCTCTCACCCCTCTCCCCGCCATCGGTTTTAGAGACGGCTTCATAAATAAAAACGCGCGCGAGCGGACGCCGGTTACAGGAATCTCTCAAGCACGCGGCGCAATCGTGCGCGCGCGCGATGCGCACGCACTTTGACCTTGGATACAGACCACCTGTTTGATTCAGCGATCTCCGAGACTGTCATTCCCTCCACGTCCAGCATGACGAGCACGAGGCGGTCTTCGGGGCTCAGACGCGAGAGCAGTTTGCCGGCCAAGTCACGCGCGACCATTGTGGACTCTACGTCGTGCGCGCTCGCATCGGCGCTCAATTGCTCTTTCAGCCAGACGGCCTCCTCTTCGGAGACATCGCTGATGGAGCTTTCGGGCCGCCGCTTTATACGCCTCAGCTCGTCGTAGCAGGCGTTGAAGGCGATGCGCGCCAGCCATGCGGCAAACGATGCCTCCTGGCTGTTGTTGAAGACTGGAAGCGCGAAATAGGCTTTCGTAAAACTCTCCTGCACGACATCCTCTATCTGTTCGCGCTGGCGAAAAAAACGGCCCGCGATGAGCGCCACGCGCCGCCTGTGGCGATTGAAGAGCTGCTCGAACGCCGCTTCGTCGCCAGCGCCGGCGCGGGCCACAAGCTCCGCATCCGACGGCTCGTCAGCGGCGGCAGCCGACGGCGGCGGCGACTGTAGAGTCACGGGTTCGGAGTTATCCATCATCTCGTCCATGAGTCGGAAGATTGGCCCGCACGGCTTACGTCACGAGAGTTAACCCGATTATTTCCCTTCCGCCAAGCAAAAACTAAAGGGGCTGCCCCTTTTATTCAGGGCTGCCCCTTCAAACGCCGCAAAATCGGCGGCCGCGCTTTTTTGCCGGCGACTGTGATAGCCGGCCCGAGTAGCTTGCCCGGCGCTGATCGCGGTCGCGTAGCTTTCGTGCGTAGAGCGCCCGGAGATTTCGAGCCCCTTTATCAGGTGGGCTCGAAATCTCGTAGGCGGCTTCTGTTACTGGTTCTGGTGTTACTGGTTCTGGCCCGAGTCCGCGCCACGACGCGCGCGGCGCTCCTGGCGCTTCTGCTCCCACTGCTGGCGCTCGGTCGCGAGCTGCGACTTCTGTTCCGGCGTCAAAAGAGCGTACATCTCCGACATCATGCGCGCCCGCGCCACTTCCAGCTCGACGCGCGCGTTGGCCCGCGTCTGTGCCGCCGCGCGCACGGCCGCCTCGTCGAACGCGCCGCCATTGATAAAGCCGGTATCGCCACCTCTGCGCGCCGCGCGCGCCTGCTGGCGCAGTGCCTTAGTGCTCTCGTGATAGCGAGCGGCGATCTGTTTCATCTGTTCCTTTTGCGCGTCCGTCAGGTTAAGCCTCTCGGCGAAGCGGCCGCCAAAGCCGCCACGCATCCCGCGCCCTTCCTTGCCGCCCTTGTGCCGCCATTCACGCCCGCCGCGCTCCCCGTCGTCCTGCCCCTGAGTCGCAGGCTGCTGCGCGAGCCCGACGCCTGTCAGCAACAGCGTTCCGGCCAGTGCCAGCCCGCCCATGATCTTCTTTGAACCGGTTAATCTCATCTGTCTTCCTCTCCAAAAAATAGTGTTTTGTGGTGAGCCGTATCGAACATGCAGGGGAGAATGAAGCCTCAATCCGGCCAGTTACTATGCAAGACGAAGATTAATGGATTTCGGTTACAGCTTTTCAGTGAAGGCAAAAGGTAAAAGGCAAAAGTGCGGATGAAAGCACTTTTATTAAAAATTGGTTTCCACCTGCCTTTTGCCTTTTACCTTCTTCTATTCCGGCACAATGGCCAGGCGGAACCCTAGCAGAGACCATTCGGCTTCGCCCTCCACTTCCGAGATGTATGAAAAATCGCCCGGCGCGCTAGACCCCACGGCGTAGCAGGTCGCGTTGCCCTGCTCGTCACTATAGAAGCCCAGCTCAAGCGTCTCGGTTTCGCTCCACTCGGGGTGAAAGACTGTGCCGACGAGGTT
>DASQYE010000355.1:0-3487 GCA_035639355.1 Pyrinomonadaceae bacterium | reverse complement strand
GGACGATAATCCCTCTCCGGGCCAACCGGCTCCCGGCGATTCATGTCCCGAGCGGAGTATCGGCGCGGGCGGAATAAACGGAGGGGATCGATCGAGCCCGCCACGCGCTCAAATGGGGCCGACCAGCACGCGACCGCCTTTGATTCGCTTCGTATCCCTGTTGCGCAAGCCTTCATCTTCACAGAGCACGCCGGAAACTATCTGCGAGTCGTCGCGGTAATAGTCCAATAGCAGGGCGAGCATACCGGCATCGCCCTCGGCCACGTCCCTGAACTCGACGCCGAAGCCCACCCGCCGCCGGACATGCCTGACCTCCCCTTCGAGCAGCATCCATCGCTCCGTCGGGAGGCGAATGCGAACCGAGATTGTTTGGCCCTCGACCGCCTCCGACCTGGTCTGGACAAAACATCCAAGGGTGCTCAGACTCGTGATCTTTCCGCCGCGCAGGGACTCGTCCGTCCCCCAGAGGATATATATGGCCGCGTCTATCTCTACGCGTTCCGCTTCCCTTGAATATTCCATAACACCTGAAGCCCCGGAGACGCCGCGCGCGCGAAGCGCCTGCCCCAAGGGGACGGGCGCGCTTGTTTCCGGAATAAGCCGCGCGACCCCTCCTACGCCGCCGCGCCGGTCGCTCGCACAACTCCCCTGCGCAGAGAGCGCTCGCGGATCAACGATTGCCGCGAAGGCGGGAGCACCTTGCGCCTGCCTGCCGCAGCGCCTCTTTCTCTTCGGCCTTGCGCCTGCGCTCGGCTTCCTTACGGTCGCGCTCGGCCTGCTTTTGCGCCTGCCTGTCCGAAGACGCGGAGGTATTGCCGCCGCTACTGCTGCTCTGCGCCATGCCCGGACTCAGACAGGCGAGAGTGATCGTGATGAGCAATGTTATTCGAGCCAAATTTTTCATACCCGGTTCCTTCCTCTTGAAATTGTGCTTCGCATTTCGCGAGTATTCCAGATTAATGCTGTTGATTAAAGACCCCTCGCGGCGCTTTCGCCTGAGACCGTCTCTCTAAAGCGCCTCGCGCGACTCTCTTTCCCCTACGACGCGCCACGCCTTGTAACGCAGCAACATCAGTAGTCCGGGCACGGCGCACGCCGCGCAGACCAGAAAATATCTCTCCCACCCGAGCATAGAGACTGTCGGAGCGCCTTTCGCGCCCGCGCCCAAAATCTTCGCCACGAAGCCGCTCAGGCTTCCTATGATTACCAGATTCAAAGCCATCAGGCCCGTGAAAAGAGCATACTGCGTGGCCGTAAAACGCTTATTGCAAAGACTCATCAAAAAGGCTGTATAGGCGGCCGTGCCCATCCCTATGCAAAGGTTAACGGCCGCTATGGACGCGATCAGCAGCGGGCGGCTGCGCCCCTGTCGCGCAAGAAAAAAGAACAAAAGCAGTGACGCTCCCTGAAGCGCTCCGAAAATCAGGAGCGAGCGGCGCAACCCTACGCGCATGATAATAGCGCCCCCGGTAAGAAATCCTAGAATCGTCGCGGCAATACCTATCCCGCTATAGATGGCTCCGATCTCCTCTCGACTAAAGCCCAGCTCGACGACGAAAGGGGGAGCCATCGTCGTCGCGGCCACCGTCCCCAGCTTGTAAACGGAGATGAATAACAGGATTTCAAGAGCGGCGTTGCGGCCCAGGAACTCCTTGAACGGCATAATCACCGCCTCGCCGAAAGTTTGCGGAGGTCTGACATTAACCCTCGGCTCGGGCGCGTAAACGGTAGTCATTACGCCGACCAGTATAGTAGCAGCCATCAACACGTACACAAGTCGCCACGAGAGATGCGTCGCGTATTCGGGACTAAAGGCGAAGCGGGTCTCGCCGGCGCGGGCCAACACGCCCACCAGAATAAGAGCCAGCGTGCCGGAGACCAGCAAGCCTATTCTGTAGCCCGTGACGAAATAGCCCGTGCCTATTCCGTATTCATCCCGCTCAAGGGCTTCCGTACGGTAAGCGTCGGCCACTATGTCCTGGCTCGCGCTTGAGAATGCTACCAGCAGGGCGAAAAAGCCCACGACGATCAACGATGCCCTTGAATTTATATCAGGATTCCCGAACGCCATCGCGACGATGGCGACGATCAAGGTTATCTGAGAGATCAAGAGCCACCCGCGCCTGCGCCCCAGAAACGGAGGAACGTAGCGATCCATCGCCGGAGACCAAAGGAATTTCAAGGCGTAAGGGAGACCGACGACGGATGTCAACCCGATCAGCTCGACAGGCACTTTTTCGTTCGCCATCCAGATTTTAAAAGTATCCTTCGTTAACAGCAGAGGAGTCCCGGATGAAAAACCCAGCAACAGGAGGATCGTCATCTTTCTACTCGTAAACAGACGTAAGAGGGATTTCATCTCCTCCCCAGCCTCTCAAAAGAAGGCGGCAGTGGCAAGCTTTTTTTCGATCGCGCCATCGTTCCACGTCGGCCCGCAGGAAGCAAGAGCCTTCGCTTCCAGACACCCCTTAGCCTGTGAGGTTTGCTAACAACCAGAGTCATCGGAAATGGACGAAAGCCATTGGAAACGCCTGTACGACGGAATGTGAAACGGGTCTTTATAATTGAAGGCGAGGAAGTGGTCGCGCCGGTCACAGACGAGTTTTACACGGCATATCGAAGGCGTGCTCAGCCGAACAGGTTCTCCCACTCGGCGACCAGGAAGCGGTGGCACAGCTCGGCGGCTGTAAATGCCGCGTACGGCTGCCAGGAGTCTTCTTTCTTCTCCGCGAAGTCGCAGATGGATTTCAGGCAGAGGTACATTGGCTCTGGGGTCAAGGCATCATTACACGCGCGGTGAACGGCGTAAGCTTCCATCTCGACGCCGATCAGCTTGCGCCAGTGCTTCATCACGTCCCTGACAGGCGCTTGGGTATCTATCACGGCCGCGCCTGAGCCGAGCGTCCCTACGTGCAGCCTTAGAATCTTGTCGGGCCTCGGCCCCTCCCACTTGTCGTAGATGTCGTTAAGCTCAGTGCGTTTCGCCTGCCAGTACTTGAGCCGCGAGAGCAGCTTCGAGTGTATGCCCAACGGCTTGGGGTCTGGCTTGAAGATCAGCTTGCCTCTCTGTAACGTCGCCTTGCCGGCCCCGTAGTCGAACGTGTGCTCGGCCGCCAGGATATCGCCGAAACCCTGGCTCTTGGTCTCGACGCCCGCCGCTATGCCGACCATCGCGACGAGCTTCGGGCGGAAGCGCAGAATCATTTTCGTCGTCAGCACCGCCGAGGCGGCGAGCCCCATCTGGTTCGGGGCCGCCGCGACTACCCGAAGCGGGCTCCCCTTCCGCGTTGTGTAAACGGTGTGGTCGTACGTGTGCGGGTCGTCGCGCTTCTGGGGTAGACTCTCCCACGGCTGCTCGCCGGTCTTCAACACCTTTTCCAGTTCCGGCACGTGCAGAGCGCAGACGATGGCAACGTCGAAGGTTTCCGTCATGGGGGCTTCTACACTACGATTGTCCGGTCGTTTGCTACTCCAGAGGGCGGCCGGC
>DASQYE010000354.1:0-4739 GCA_035639355.1 Pyrinomonadaceae bacterium | reverse complement strand
CTGGCGAACCATGGCTTGCGACCCAGATACATCTTGACCGGGTCATCCAGACGCAGCTTTTTCTCGGCCAGGAGCTGTAATGCGAGCGCGGCGAAGAACGTCTTGCCAGTGCTTCCGCCCAGCATTCGCGAGGCAGGTTTCATGGGCGTCTTCCGCTCGCGGTCGGCATGGCCTACGGCGACGCTAATCAGACGGCCGTCCGCTAGACGGGCGGCCGCGACAGCGCCAGGAAACCCGCTCTTTGCTCGATACTCTTCAAGGATGGAGCGGGCTCTCTCCTGAAGTATTTTGGAATCCGTCTTTAATTCGGGCGCAGCCGGAGCGCTTCGCTTTGAATCAACCGGGTTGCGTAAGGCTGGGTCAAAGAAGGCGCGGGTGGCGGTCGGTGCGATAAAGGTGAGTGTCAGGCCGAGCGCGAGCGGTAAATGGATCGAACGTCTCATCAGGCGGTTCCGTTTCGACAAGAATTTACGGTGCTACTGGGAAAACACCGCCCGCGCTCTGTTTGTGGCAAAGGAATCCCGTCATCTCGATTCGCTGCGGGAGCGAGTTCATGTTTGAGATAGAGAGTGCAGGGAGGCGCGGCTAACTCTTCGGCGCGTAGTAGCCCTCGCGCGCCCTTATCTGGGCAGAGCCTTTCACGCCCTTGACCTCGACGCGAATCGCGCGAAAGCCTCCGTCGTGCGCCTTGTTCGACGGGTAATAACCAAGGCTGTACTGCGTACCGATCTCGTTTGCTACGCGCGCGAACGCCGCCCGCGCATCGCGCAGGTTCGATACAGGGAAGGTCTTGCCGCCGGAGGCTCGCGCCAGGTCGTCCATCTCGCGGCGCGCCAGCGCGTAGAGGTCGCGGCTGATCTGCATACGCTCGAACGGGCCCATGCCGCAAAAGTCTTCAAAGTGGGAATCGTCAATGCGCGGGGCGAAGACTCTACGATAACGCTCAAGCTGGCGGCGCGATAATCTGAGCGTGCCTGAGCTATGGCAGTCCTCCATCAGTCGGTCTTCGACGAAATCTTCCGTGTTGACCTGTATAAAGTAGCAGGCCAGACCGGCGCGCAGGATGCGCGAGCGCGCCGCCCCGTAATCGCTGTTGCTGGCCGAATCGACGCCGTCCGTCAGCGCCACGACCGCGCGGCGACCGCGCACATCGTCGTTCGGCGGATCGCGGAAGACCTCAGCGACGATGCGCTCCAGGGAATCATAAAAGGGCGTGCCGTTGCTCGCGCCGACATCCTCAAGAGCCTCGCCGAGCGCCTTTCGATTATTGGTAAGGCGCGCCAGGACATCTACGGTCGCAAGCTTTTCTCGGTCATACTGAGAAGTGTTGTAAGCGACGATGGCGACGCGATCGCCCGCGCGCAGCGAATCTATGAAGGCTTTGGCCGCGCCGCGAATCAGGGTGACATCGGCGCGCGTCGAGCCGGAGGTGTCCAAGAGCAGCGCGACCTCGAAGGGCGCTTCGGTGGTTCCGAAATTCGCTATCTGTTGCGGGCGACCGTCTTCGTAGAGCACGAAGTTTTCGGCGCTCAGCCCGGCGATGGGCCGCCCCGTCCCGTCCGTCACGACCGCCGGAACGGAGACCAGCTGCGTCTCGACGCGCACGATATCGCCGTCGTCAACCTCCTCGCCCTCTGCGGAAGGCTGGGGCGACTGCGCGGCGGGCGACTTGGTCACGCCGCTGCCGACCCGTCGCGGTCGCTGCTGCTGCTCTTGAGCACGTGCGAAAATGAACATGCCGCCAAGCGCGACGAGCGCCAGGAGCAGCGTTTGACGGAACCGTTTGTGCCGGGTGCGGTTTTTATTTGCAAGTATCTCGGGCATGACCTTAAACTGATTGCGGAAAAATCCGGACGCCTAAATATAACCGTAAACGCGCCTGCGGCGAAAGGAGCAAATCAACATGTCCGTGATCGGCAGGCTCGACGATCAGGTTAACGCAGTCCTTATAGCGCCGCTAAAAAAAGGGCGCGGGCAGAAGACCGAGACGCCGCAGCCACAGCAGGACTCGAAGGAAAACGACATCGCCGAAGCGTCCTCGGAAACATCCACGCCGGCGGAGGCCATCGGCGGCAAGGTTTCCGAGGACGGGCCCTCTACTGATGGCCGCGACCGCTTGCCCGTCTGGCTCTTGTAAACACGCTTGCTCTCGCCGGCAGTTCCGCCTAGAGAGAAAGAGAAAAACCATTAATCGGGCCGCCGGTAAATAAAGCGCGGGAACTTTTCCCCGCGCGCGGCGTCTAAAGCTTTAAATTCGTGCTCAGGAGAGAGTGCACATGCGCCGAATCACCCTTCGCCTTTTCATAGCGCTTCTAGCGTTCGCCATCGGCATTGCTTCCTACGCGCTCTTCAACGGCTTTCTCGGTCTATGGACTACTAAGACGGAGACTCCAAGCCTTTCCGCATCGTTACAGTCTTCGACGCCGACACGCGTATATGCTGAAATACCTTCAAGCGCCTGCCTATGTAATAGAGACACAGGGGTCGGGGCAGGCCCCGCGACTCCTGATTCAACCGGGCCGCTACCGCAGACTCTTTCCGGCGGGATTCTAAACGGCAAGGCTGTCAGCTTGCCGAAACCTCCCTATCCTCCCTCGGCTAGAACGGCAAAAGTTTCCGGTACGGTAGTGGTACGCATCCTGGTTGATGAAAGAGGCTGCGTTTTATCTGCTGATGCCGTGAGCGGCCATCCCCTATTGAGGGCGGCAGCAGTCCAGGCAGCAACCCTTTCATGCTTTTCGCCGACTCGCCTGAGGGGCGAGCCCGTCAGAGTTTCCGGCATCCTTACTTATAACTTCTCCCTCTAGCCACACGGACGGCTAAAGGCGTGCCTTCTTTCGGCGCTCATCTCGTTCCGTAATAGAGAGAGACGGCGCGCGCCAAAATCCGCAACGCATTCAAGACCCGTCTCGCCCAGGGTTCGGGGGCCGTCTTCGCCTGCCGCATTCCGTATCGACGATCAAGCCTTTGCGTTCCGGTGCCGTCTTGCGTTATCCTTTCGCGCTTGAAAGAAGACCGCCGCCACTCATACTTTAAGAAGCGTAATGGAGCAGGAGAAACCGGGGCGGTTTGACAGCGCCGCGAAATTCGGTAGAATGCAAAAGTCTAAAGGATTTCGTGCCTGCGATATTTGAAGGCACGTACGTCAATGGTAGACGGCTTCCCTTACAAGGAAGAGGTTGGGGGTTCGAGTCCCTCCGTGCCTACCATCACAAAATCTGAGCTGTCAGATTTGAGATTTGAAAATTCGAGAGTTTACCCGGAGTCGTAGTTCAGTTGGTTAGAACGCCGGCCTGTCACGTCGGAGGTCGCGGGTTCGAGTCCCGTCGGCTCCGCCATTATTAACAATGACTTAGAGTCTCTCTGGGTTATTGCGATAGCTCAGAAACGGTCACTGTGCCAGTAGATGTGCCAGTAAGTTTCTGAGCTATTTTCTTTACTGTCTGCCTTTTGACCACCGGGCTTAGATGCTGATACTTTCTAAGCTCCCTGCTTCTGTGCCCGGTCATCTTGGAGATCATCGAATCCGGGACTTCCTCCATAAACAGTACGGTTGTGGCAAAGTGCCTGAGATCGTGGATTCTCAGATTATGGATTCCTGCCAGTCTGCAAATTCTCCTGAATCTCTTTCCAAGCTCCCAGGCGCAGGCTTTGTGCCGAGAAAGGCCGTAACGAGTAGTTATACGGGGAGGCACCCTGTCGAGAGTTCACATTCTGCTCCATTGTGAAACCAAACCGAGCTTTCATCGTCTCTCGCAGCGGCGGCGCACCGGGGTGCTACTCCTTTTCAAAATCCTTCTCCCAGTCCGAAAGAGTCTGACAGGTGATGCCCAGCAGAGTGCTGCCACCATGTTTGGGAGTCGATAACAGGGCAGGTGCGAAAGCGATTCCTTCCCACGACAACAGGGCGGTGGGCGCTTATCGACCCGTAAGCTCCCCGATAGGCAAAATCGGGCGGCATCAAAAGTGGAATGATGAAGTAAGAGGCCATAGCAGCAATGCTTGGCCTTTTGCTTTTCACCGCAGCACTTTTGAGAATGTGATATGTGGAAATGACAAAACATTTATTATTGAACTCGGTCATTATTAATGTTTCCCTCCCCCCTAGATATTTAGCTTCTTTGCTTGACAGATTCGACATCAGCCTTTATAGCCCGCGCTTCGTTTTCCTGTTGACGCAATTTCCCCAGCTTCCGGCAATATCCTATCAACCTCCAACACTAAAAGATCGTTATATGTAATCTCCTCGCGCTGTGATCTTTTACTCTGCTGAAAAGCGTCTTTTTGCTTTCCTGGAGTATATCCCCGGCCCCGCGTAGATTCCTCAACGCTCTTGATTTTAAGTTAAATGAAAAGCCCGCTCATCACTTTCAGATGAAGACAGGGTTCGGAAATGACACGACCTCTGCCGCCATCTATGCGGGGAGATGCACCGTCGTTTCGGGTGCATTTGAGCGTTTTAATTCAGCCCCCAGGCTAGAGCCATCCATCATCAGGAGCTTTCTTTATCATGCGCTTTGCCCTCACTTCATTCCGTCGCCTCTTCTTACGCCTAAGCCGCAGCTCTCGCATTTCCACCCGCCAGATAAGCCGCGCCATTTGCGTGGGGTTGATCGTCACGATGCTCTCCGTCTCGACGCCAGCCGCTCCGCAGGTCATGACCGGCATCGTCACGGAGTGGCGTGCGAGCGCATTCTTCTGGCTACACCAGAGCGGCCTCGCCCTCATACTCAAAGACG
>DASQYE010000353.1:0-2309 GCA_035639355.1 Pyrinomonadaceae bacterium | reverse complement strand
CGCGCGCGAGTCGGCCACGGCGCTCAAGGAACGTTTTCGCAGCGAGGGCGAACACCTGGGCGTACACATCTACGCCCAGCGCGAAGACCTCTTCAACGCGATGCACAGAATATGAGAAGCAGGGGACGGGGGTTCAGGGGCCAGTAAAAACTATCTGCCCGTCCCCTGACCCCCGTCCCCTGGCCCCCGTCTTTATGGAACCTGAGATATCACGCCGGTGCAGGGCATGTGGCGCTTCCGTTCGCAGCCGCGCGGGTTTCTGTCCGCAATGCGGATCGTCTCTCGGTGCGGAGGGAGCGAATCCCGCGATTGCGGTAGAGCAAGCCCGACCGGAGCGGGTCTTGGAGACGCCGGAGGCCGATTCGCCGGGAGCGACGTTGAGGGCCGGTGATGCTGCCGTCGCTCCTGCTGCTGTGCCCGTTAGTGCCGCGCCTGTCGCCGACGCGAGCGTCGCCGGAGCTGATGAGAATGCGCCGCCGCCTGCCGTGGCCGATGAGGAACAGGCGACGCCGTTTGAGGAGGCGGCGACGCGCGGCGTTGGTGGCAGCGCTACGACTACATCGGCCGCCGCGCCGACGCGCAGGCATCGCGTGAAGGTCGCGGCGCTCGACGCGGTCGAGGGGAAAATAGCCCCCCGCGTAGAGAAGCTGCGGCAGGCTTCGACCGTCGTGCTCGACGAGGCGGCCGAAGACCCAGGGCTGCGTTTCGTGCTCGTGGCCGCCGTGCTCGTCATTCTCTCACTCGTCTTGCTCTTGCTCAGTCAAATCCTCGAATAGACAGCCAGGCGCGGCTCCGGATTACCGCGCGGCGCGGAGTAGACGCCTAGACTCCCGAAAGCTCTTATGGAATATACACAGGCCGAAATCTTGCAGACCGTGCGGATGACGGAGATAGAGCATCTGGACGTGCGCACGGTGACGCTGGGGCTTTCCTTGCGCGATTGCGTAGGCGATTCACTTGAGCGAACGGCCGAGCGCGTGCGCGAGAAGATAGAGCGCGTGGCGGCGCGGCTGGTCTCGACCGTCAACGAGATCGGCGACGAGGTGGGCCTGCGCATCGCCAACAAGAGAATCTCCATCACGCCCGCGTCCTTGATCGCCGAGAATGCGCGCGGGCGCGAAGACCTGCTGCGCCTGGCGCGCGCCATAGACGAAGCGGCCGAGGGCGTCGGCGTGGATTTCATAGGCGGCTATTCGGCGCTGGTTCATAAGGGATGGACGCGCTCCGAAAGCGCATTTCTGGATTCGATCCCGGAAGCGCTCGCGACCACAACGCGTCTCTGCTCGTCGCTCAACGTCGCCACGACGCGCGCCGGAATCAATATGGATGCGGTCGGGCGCACGGGCCACCTGATTAAGGAGATGGCCGAGCGCACCAGAGAGCGTGGCGGATTGGCCTGCGCCAAGTTCGTCTGCTTCGCCAACGCCGTCGAGGACAATCCGTTTATGGCGGGCGCGTTTCACGGCGTGGGCGAGCCCGAAGCGGTCATCAACGTCGGCGTCTCCGGCCCCGGCGTAGTCAATCATGCTGTTCGTCATGCGCCGCGCGATCTGCCCCTGCACGAATTGGCAGAGATTATAAAGAAACTCTCCTTCAAGCTCTCGCGCGCCGGAGAGTTGATCGGGCGCGAGGCGGCCCGTCGCCTGGGGCTTCCCTTCGGCATCATCGATCTGAGCCTTGCGCCGACGCCCACGCCGGGCGATTCCGTCGCCGCCATCCTTGAGGGCATGGGATTCGAGCGCGCGGGGACGCACGGCACAACGGCCGCGCTGGCGCTTCTCACCGACGCCGTCAAGAAGGGCGGCGCGATGGCATCGGCCTCGGTCGGCGGCATGAGCGGCGCTTTCATACCCGTTTCCGAGGACGCGAACATGATCGAGGCGGCGCGACTGGGCGCTCTCTCTCTGGACAAGCTGGAAGCCTGGACGAGCGTCTGCTCGGTCGGCATAGACATGGTCGCCGTGCCCGGCTCGACCTCTGCCGAGACCATCGCCGCCATCATCGCAGACGAGATGGCCATCGGTGTGATGAACAATAAGACGACGGCCGTCCGCATCATCCCCGCGCCGGGCCGCGAAGTCGGCGAGATGGTGGAGTTCGGCGGCCTCCTGGGCAGCGCCCCCATCATGCCCGTCAACGCCTTCTCAAGCGACGCCTTTATCCGGCGCGGCGGGCGCATCCCCGCGCCGATTCATTCGCTGCGGAACTGAGCTTGTATCCGAAACCCTTAATCTGAGAGGAACGATATGGAAGCACTCGGAATGGTGGAATGCATGGGTCTGGTGGCGATGATCGAGGCTGCGGACGCG
>DASQYE010000352.1:0-17087 GCA_035639355.1 Pyrinomonadaceae bacterium | reverse complement strand
CGTCCCGACGATCGGGGAGGGGATGATGACCAGGCTTTCTTCTTCGGCGTCTGCGGCTTCCGCCTGTGTTGAAATAGTCGAGGGAGTCCTCTCCGCTTCGGCCGACTCGGCAGGCTTTGTCGCGGCATGAGCGGAATCAGGCGCGGGCGTCGCAGGGGTCGAAGGCGCATGAGCGGAGACCTGCGGCTGAGGCGGCGCGGCGATGATTTGCGGGGCCAGCTCGCGGCGCAAGCGGACGCGTATGCCTTCACGCTCCAGCTCGAAATCCGTGAAGCCGTATTGCGCGATCAACTCGACCAGCTCGCGCAGCTCCTCCATGTTGAGCGTGGCTTCGGGGCGTCTAGGCGGCTGCGGCTGGTGGCGGCGGCGGCCACGATCACGCTGGCCGCCGCCGCCACTGCGTTCGTGCCGCTCATCCCTGTTAGGCTTCGGCGAATGTTCTTCGCCGGAGGTTGCTTGCGTCTCTTGGTCGCTCATTCTTTTCCACCCGAAGAGCGAGCTGAACTTGCACGCTCGCGCCTGGCATCCTTTTCCGGAATAAAGCGAAGAGCCTCAATTATTCCCGTGCAATCGCCGACGGTAAATTGAGGCTCGCGGTCGGCTCTTCTGCGCGCACGCCTGATCGGAAAGAGTTCGCGCGCCAAAGCTCGATTGATACAACGCACTCTGTCTGCGCTTCGGATTACTCTGTCTCTTTTTCGGCGGCCGTGGATTCGGTCTTGCGCGCGCGTCGTCCGCCCTCCGGCTTCTGAGCCTCCGTCTTATCGTCAGTCGGGGCCACGCCGCTCGCGCGCGCCTCGGTCGTCTCTTCCTTCTCGAAGGTCTTGTCGGCTTTCTTGCCCGCGCGACGACCGCCCTCGGCCGCCTTCGTCTCGCTGGCCTTAGCCGTCTTCTTCTTCCCACTGGTCGCCGACTTGGCCTTCTTGGCGGCGGCCTCTGCTTCGGCGCGCTCGCGCGGGTTATCCACTAGCTCTATGATCGCCAGCTCCGCGTTATCGCCGTCACGATGGCCCAGCTTGATGATGCGCGTGTAACCGCCTGGGCGGTCTTTGAAGCGCTCGCCCAGCTCGTCGAAGAGACGCTTCAAGGCCAGCACGCCCGCCGTGCGCGGAGCGCGCGCCTGACCGCGACGACCCGCCGAAGGAGCCTGCTGGCGATTGCCCGAATGGAAGAAAGAGGCCGCCTGGCGGCGCAGGTGTACGGCCTGCACGCCCGCGTCCTCGCCCTCTAAGCCCTGCGCGCGCCGCGAAAGCGTGATCGCGCGCTCGACGAACGGGCGCAGCTCTTTAGCCTTCGGCAGAGTCGTGATAATACGCTCGTCGTGCGCGTTGATTAATGAAGTCGCAAGGTTGCGCAGCATTGACATGCGGTGCGCCGTCGTGCGGCCCAGTTTGCGGTGTGCCTTTAAGTGTCTCATAACTCTAGATGTCAGATGTTAGATATCAGTAAGGCGGTCAGCTACTAGCATCCAGCATCTGACATCTAAGCATCTGCTTTTCTATTCTTCTTCGTCCGTGTCGTCGTAATCGCTCAGGTCGCCGTCACGTCCGCCCGTGCCCGGAATCGGATTGCCCTGCGCGTCGAACTCCATACCGAAATCAAGCCCCATTCCGTTCAGGATGTCCTTGATCTCGTTCAAGCTCTTCTTGCCGAAGTTCTTGGTCGCCAGCATCTCGCGCTCGCTCCGCTGCACTAGGTCGCGTATGGTGCGAATGTCCGCGTTCTTCAGGCAGTTGTAGGAGCGCACAGATAGCTCCAGCTCGTCCACGGAGCGATCGAGCTGATCGTTCCTCGGCAGCGGCGGTCGCTCCATGTTGGCGTAGGCGAAGTCGTCCGTGTCCTCTTCGAAGTTGATGAAGATGGACATGTGATCCTTGATGAGCTTGGCGGCGAGGCCGATCGCGTCGTCCGGTTTCACGGAGCCGTCCGTCCAGACCTCTATCGTTAGCTTATCGAACTCTGTGTTCTGGCCCAGGCGCGCGGCCTCCACCGTATAGTTGACCTTCTTGACGGGCGTGTGAACGGAGTCAACCGGAATGTAGCCCAAAGAGAGGTCTTCGTCGAAGTTGCGCTCGGCGGAGACGTAGCCGCGCCCGCGCTTCAAGCGCATCTCGATGCGAAGCGAGCCGCCTTCGCTGACCGTCGCGATGTGAACGTTCGGGTCGAGCACCTCCACGTCGGCGTCCGCCTCTATGTCGCCCGAGGTGACTTCGCCCGCGCTGTCCTTGGTGATCGTCAGCGTCTTCGCTTCGCTCCCATGCAGCGTGAACGGAACCTGCTTTAAATTCAAGATAACATCGGTCGCGTCTTCGACGACGCCGTTGATGGACGAGAATTCGTGCTCGACGCCTTCGATCTTGACGGCGGTGATGGCCGCGCCCTCAATCGAAGAGAGCAGAGCGCGCCTGAGCGAGTTCCCCACGGTAGTACCGAAGCCGCGCTCGAACGGCTGCGCGGAAAAGCGCCCGTAGCGGTCGGTCATCGTGTCCGTGTCAGCCGCCAGGCGGCGCGGCATTTGAAAACCTGTCCAAAGATTATTTTGATCCATAGCCATAATGTTTCGTCCGAAATTAAATCCTTAACAATGCGGGGGCGGCCCCTGGCGTTCCCACTAAGCTCTGCGGCCTCCCCGAACCGGCGCAACCGAGAGAAAGAGCGCGCACACTCCGCAGCGAGAGTGAGAGCGCGTTCTCGGCTACTTACTATAAAGCTCTACGATCAACTGCTCGTTGATCGAGCGGTCAATGTCGGCCCGCGACGGAAGCGTGGCGATGCGCACGCTCATATCAGCGCCGTCCACCGGCGCAATCCAGCTGGGGCGACCGCGCCCGGCAGCCGTCTGCCATGCGCCTTCGACGTGCGGATTCTTGCGGCTCGCTTCCTTAATGGTGATCGTATCGGCGGGCTTGACCTGGAAAGAGGGGATGTCAACCTTGCGCCCGTTGACTTCGACGTGACCGTGATTGACCAGCTGGCGCGCCTGCCTGCGCGAGGTCGAAAAACCCGCGCGGTAGACGGCATTGTCCAAGCGTCGCTCAAGCAGAAACAGAAGATTTTCGCCCGTGATGCCCTTCTGTCGCGCGGCGCGCTCGAAGTAGTTGCGGAACTGACCTTCGAGGATGAAATAAATGCGTTTGACCTTCTGCTTCTCGCGCAGCTGCTGGCCGTAGCCGACCAGCGCCTTGCCGCGCCGCAGAGAGTTGCCGTGTTGTCCGGGCGGCTGCGTGCCGCGCTTCTCGATCGGACACGAGGGCTTGTAGCAACGGTCGCCCTTGAGGAAAAGTTTTGCACCTTCGCGGCGACACAAACGGCACACCGCATCTCTATACCTAGCCACTTCTTTTTTCGCCTCCAGTCTATCTACTAGACGGAAAAGTTTACAGGCCCGGGGCGCTTCCCCTTCGGGAGCGGCCCCCGCAGCCCTTCATCCTTTAGGTTAAAAAAACAGTGACAAGTGACGAGTGACAAGTGACGAGCCTGGAACAAGTTTTTCGCTTGTCACTCGTCACTTGTCACTCGTCACTGCACTTATTACACTCTTCGACGCTTCGGCGGTCGGCAGCCGTTGTGCGGAATGGGCGTCGTGTCACGGATGGTCGTGACGCGAATGCCAGCGTTGTTGATGGCGCGAATCGCAGACTCGCGGCCGCCGCCGGGCCCCTTCACTCGCACCTCGCACTGCTGCATCCCGGCCTCTTTGGCCTTGTTGGCGGCCTCGTAAGCCGCCTGCTGCGCTGCGAAAGGAGTACCTTTGCGCGAGCCCCGGAACCCGCGCGCGCCCGAAGACGATTGCGCGATCAGGTTTCCTTCCAGGTCGGTGATCGAGATCATAGTGTTATTGAACGACGCCGCTATATAAGCGATTCCGTTCGGGATATTCTTCTTCTCTTTCTTGCGAAAGACCTTCTTTTTTCCGCCAGCTGCTTTTGCCATAAATTTTAACCGGGTGTCGGGGGCCGGGGGTCAGTAAAAGCCTTTCACTGGCCCCTGACCCCCGGCCCCTATCTCTTATTTCTTGCCGGGCGCTTTCTTCTTCGCAATGGTGGCGCGGCGCGGCCCCTTGCGTGTGCGCGCGTTTGTGTGCGTCCGCTGTCCACGCACGGGCAGTCCCCGGCGATGGCGCAGCCCTCGATACGCGCCTATGTCCATCAACCGCTTGATGTCCATCTGCACGCGCTTTCGCAGGTCGCCCTCGATCTCGCCCTGCGTGTCGATGATGGAACGGATGCGACCAAGCTCGTCCTCGTTCAAATCCCTGACGCGCGTATCAAGGCCGACCTGGGCCTCTTGCAGAATAGAGGTCGCGCGCGAGCGTCCGATGCCGTAAATATAAGTGAGGCCGATCTGCGCGCGCTTGTTTGGCGGAAGATCAACTCCAGCTACACGAGCCATTTCTATTTCTCCATTTTAGATTTTAGATTTTGGATTGAAGAACGACTTACCGTCTTCCGCTCAACCTGTTCGCTAATCCAAAATCTAAAATCGGAAATCTAAAATCCTTTTATCCTTGGCGCTGTTTATGCTTCGGATTGGTGCAGATCACACGCACCACGCCTTTGCGGTGAATGATCTTGCAGTTATCGCACATCTTTTTAACTGAAGCTCGCACTTTCATCTTCTGACGGCCCCTCCGGGCCTCCTAATCTCTGCCTTTATTTGTAGCGGTAAGTGATCCGACCGCGATTCAGGTCATAAGGCGAAAGCTCGACGAGCACGCGGTCGCCGGGAAGAATACGTATGAAGTGCTTGCGCATCTTGCCGGAGATATGCGCAAGCACCTGATGCTGATTATCTTCTAATTCGACACGAAACATGGCGTTAGGCAGGGTCTCCAAGACCTTCGCCATGACTTCTATCGCCTCTTCCTTCGCCATACCATCTAGATGCTGAAAATTTGCCTCCACCGACAAACTGTGAATAGTAACATGCGTAGGGCCATTTGCCAAGCCGCCGGAGCGAGCGCCTAACCCCCTTACACACTGGCCACTTCGGGCTGTTTCGCACGGGCGGCCGCGACGCGTGTGAAGACTTCGGGGCCGTCCTCCGTGACCGCTATGGTGTGCTCGCAGTGGGCGCTCGGTCGCCCGTCGATCGTGACCACAGTCCACCCGTCTTTGAGCACTTTCGTCAGGTGCGTGCCCATATTAACCATCGGCTCGACGGCGAAGACATACCCGTTTTTGATCTTCACCCCTTTGCCGGGCGTCCCGTAATTCGGAATCTGCGGGTCTTCGTGCATCCGGCGGCCGATGCCGTGTCCGACGTAGTCGCGCACGACCGTATAGCCATGCGCTTCGGCGTGCTCCTGCACGGCCCAGCCTATGTCGCCCAGGTGTTTCCCCTCCCGGCATTGCTCTATGGCGCGCTCCAGGCACTCCTCTGTGACGCGAATCAGCTTGAGCAGGTCTTCGGAGACGCGCCCAACAGGGACTGTGATCGCCGTGTCGCCGACAAAGCCTTCGAGCGTCGCGCCACAGTCGATGGAGAATATATCGCCCTCCTTCAGCTTATAGGCCGAAGGGAAGCCGTGCACGACCTGTTCATTGACCGAAGCGCAGATCGAGAAGGGAAAGCCGTGGTAGCCCTTGAAGGTCGGCAGCGCCCCGCCGTCGCGGATCATCTTTTCCGCCGCCGCATCGATCTCAAGCGTAGTTACCCCTGGCTCGACCATCCGGCGCAGCTCTTGCAGGACGCGCCCGACCAGCTGGCCGGCGGCGCGCATCTTCTCCAACTCTTTTCTGGACTTTCCAATAATCATAAGAAAGCGGTGATGAGTGACAGGTGACAAGGACGAAGGACTTGTCCAGACTCGTCACTCTTCACTCGTCACTGTTTTTTCAATCTCGGCGTAGATCGACTCCGGGTCGCGCGTGCCGTCAACGCGGCGTAGGCGGTGCGAAGCCTCGTAATAATCCAGCAGGGGACGCGTGTCGCGCTCGTAGGTTTCGAGACGCGCGCGGATCGTCTCCGGCTTATCGTCCGCTCTCTGATTCAACTGCACGTCCGGATGCAGATCGCAGACATTGCCGTTTGCGGGCGGCTTAAAGTAGATGTTGTAAATCTCGTTACAGACGGGGCAGTTGCGCCGCCCGGTTATGCGCTTCTCCAGCAGTTCAAGGGGTACGTCTACCAGTACGGCTTGAATCTTTTTGCCCTGATCGAGGGCCAATCTTTCGAGCATCGCCGCCTGCGCCGTCGTGCGCGGGAAGCCGTCCAGGACGTAGCCGTGCCGACAATCATCGCGCCCCGTGCGCTCGTGTACCACTCTGATCGTCAGATCATCGGGCACAAGTTTTCCGGCCAACATGATGGCCCGCACCTCTTCGGCCAGCGGCGTCCGCTCCTCCTTCAGAGCGCGAAACATATCGCCAGTGGAAATCTGCGGCAGCCCCAGACGCTCTTGAAGCAATCGCGCCTGCGTTCCCTTCCCGGCTCCCGGCGCTCCCATTAAGACGATAATTCTGGACATAAGATAGAGGTCGGGGGCCAGGGGTCAGGGGCCAGTGAAGACGGTTTTTACCGGCCCTTGGCCCCCGACACCCGGCCCCTATGCCTTTCAGGCTCTTCTGCCGCGCAGGCGTCCGCCGGAGCCGAGGAAGCCTTCGTAGTTGCGCATGACGAGCTGGGCTTCGATCTGTGCGACCGTGTCCATCGCCACGCCGACCAGAATCAGGAGGCTCGTGCCGCCGAAATAGAACTGGTAGCCCATGCCCGTCGGAATCCACCCGAGGCCGGGAGTAGTGCTCACGAAAGCGTCCAGGCTCGTGCCGATGAAGGGCAGGCGTCCGACCTTGAAGCCGCTGAGCATGATCTGCGGGACGAAGGCTATCAGCGCAAGGTAGATTGCGCCGACGAACGTGAGCCGCGTCAGGATCGTGTTCAGGTATTCGGCGGTCGCGCGACCGGGACGGATGCCGGGCATAAAGCCGCCATGCTTGCGCAGGTTGTCGGCCACCTCCTCGACGTTGAAAACGATGGAGACGTAGAAGAAGGTGAAGACGATGATGAGCGTGACGAAGACCAGCTCGTAGTACGGGTCGCCGCCGTGAAATACCGAGAAGAAGCTGTAAATCCTGCTCCACATCGATGTCGGGTTATTGACATCGGGCGGAAAGGCTGAGAATACGGTCTGCGGCAGCGCGAGCACCGACGAAGCGAAGATGACGGGGATGACGCCGCCCATGTTGACCTTCAGCGGCATGGTCGTCTGCTGGCCGCCGACCATTTGACGCCCGACGTGGCGCTTGGCGTAGCTGACGGCGATCTTGCGCCGCCCGGCCTCGACAAAGACTATGAAGGCGATCAGCACTATGAGCGCAGCCACGAGCGCCATCACTCCGATAGTCTCCATCACGTCGCCGCCTCTGACGCGCTCGAAGACCTGCATGACTCCACGCGGCAGGCCGATAATGATGCCAGCGAAGATGAGCAGCGAGATGCCGTTGCCGACGCCGCGCTCCGTTATCTGCTCGCCGAGCCACATGACGAAGATCGTGCCCGTCGTCAGGGTCAGGACGGTGGTCAGCAGAAAGCTCCAGCCGGGAGCGCCGACGCCGTTGACCTGTAGCCAGTGCGCGACGAAGGACGTTTGAATACCGGCGAGCCCCACCGTCAAATAGCGCGTCCACTGGTTTATCTTCTGTCGGCCCATCTCGCCCTCTTCCTGCAACTTCTTCAATTGCGGCGAGACGACCGTCATCAATTGCAGGATGATGGAGGCGGTGATGTAGGGCGTGACGCCGAGCGCGAAAACCGAGATGGTGCGGAAGTTTCCGCCAGAGAACAGGTCCAGCACGCTCAGGAGCGTCCCGCTCACGTCGTTCCACACCTGGGCGAGGCGGTCTTGATTGACGCCCGGCACGGAGACGTGCGCGCCGAGGCGATAGACGGCCAGCAGGCCCAGCGTAAAGAAGATACGCTTGCGCAGGTCTGGGACCTGGAACATGTTGCGAACGGCGGCGAGAAACTTATCCATAATATTACCTCTGGCCCGTCTGGCTGCTTAACGGAAAGCTGATTGACAAAAAGCTTGGGCGACTCGGAATTATCGCTTTCAGGCCGGTGTTGATGCAAGTGTCCGGCCACTCTCTTCCGTGAAGCGAAACCACCGAAAGCCTTTGCGCGTGGAGGTCAATTCACTTGACGCATTCCCTTACAAGGCCCCAGTGGTTTTTCGGGCTGCTGATCGCTTTTCAATCCCTCTAGCTACGGCTGCGGCTCGCCCTCGGCCTGCGGGCTGCGCGTGATTAGAGTGGCCGCGCCGCCTGCTTTTTCTATCTTCTCGCGTGCGCTCTTTGTAAAGCGATGGGCCGAGATGCGCAGCGCCTTGGAGATGTCGCCGGTTCCGAGCACGACGACATCGCGCTTGGCCTTCTTAATCAGCCCGCGCTCGTGAAGAAGCTCAGGCGTGACCTCCTCATCGGCGTCGAAATTTTGTTCCAGCGCCGAGAGGCTGACCTCTATCCACTCTTTCTTAAAGATATTTGTGAAGCCGCGTTTGGGCAGGCGACGATGAAGAGGCATCTGTCCGCCCTCAAACCCGATCTTGGCCGAATAGCCGGAACGTGATTTTTGACCTTTTTCGCCGCGCCCGGCAGTTTTACCGAGCCCGGAGCCGGGGCCGCGCCCCACACGTTTCTTCTTATGTGTCGCGCCCTTCGGCGCGCGTAAATTATTAAGACCGATAGCCATTAGATTTACTCCGTAAATCGGGGGTTCGGGGCCGGGGGTCAGGGGCCGGTGATTGACTCTCTTTTATCCGGCCCCTGACACCTGACACCCGGCCCCTGCATTTTCTTATTCTATGATTCGCAGCAGGTGCGGCACTTTGGCGACGAAGCCACGCATCGCGGGCGTGTCGGGCCGCTCTACGATCTGGTTCAGCTTCGTCAGGCCGACGCTCTTGACGATCTGCTTATGAGTCTTAGGGGCTGCTATAAAGCTGCGATAATACTGTATGCGAATCGTCGCGGCGTCGCTGCTGCTGCTGCTGCTCGCCTGTTCTTTATTCTCGTCTGCCATTTCTTCACCTCGTCACAGGAAACAAGCGAGAGGTGACAGGACAAAAGCTTTTCTCTTGCTCGTCACTTGTCACCGAGTCACTTGCCACTGTTCTTACAGCTCTTCTACTTGCTTGCCGCGCAGGCGTGCCAGCTCCATAGGGTCTTTCATCTTCAGCAGGCCATCGAAGGTTGCGCGCACGACGTTGTGCGGGTTGGCCGAGCCGAGAACCTTTGTGCGAACGTCGCGGACGCCGACGGCCTGCATGACGGCGCGCACAGCGCCTCCGGCGATGACGCCCGTCCCTTCCGAGGCAGGCTTCATCAGGACGCGCCCCGCGCCGTACTTGCCTATTAACTGGTGCGGCAGGGTGTGATTAATGAGCGGCACGCGAATCAGATTCTTCTTCGCCGCCTCGATGCCCTTCTTGATGGCGAGGGGCACTTCGCGCGCCTTGCCGCTGCCGAAGCCGACGTGGCCCGCCTCGTCGCCGATGACCACGAGGGCCGCGAAAGAGAGGTTCTTGCCGCCCTTGACGACCTTGGTCACGCGGTTGATGGAGATGACCTGATCCTTCAGATCGAGTCCCTGTGCCGATATGCGCTGCTTGGGTTGTCTCATTGCTGTTCCTGTCTGGTTTGCGCCGCTTCTCCCGCGCCGCTCTGCTGGGCCGTCTCGTCACGATTCAGTCCGGCTTCGCGCGCCGCGTCCGTCAAAGCCTTGACGCGACCATGATAGAGATAGCCGCCGCGATCGAAGACGACGCTATTGATGCCGGCGGCCTGCGCGCGCTCGGCGATGGTGCGGCCCACTCGCCGCGCCGCTTCTATGTTGCCGCCCGTAGCGCCGCGCAAATCCTTCTCGGTGGTCGAAGCCGAGGCGAGGGTTCGCCCCTGCTCGTCGTCTATCAACTGCGCGTAGATGTGGTTCAAGCTTCTGTAGATCGCCAGGCGCGGGCGCTCGGTCGAGCCCTGCACCTTACGACGGATGCGCCTGTGAACGGCGCTGCGAACCGCTGCTCTATTCCTGTTTGCCATGTTTCATTCTTCTCCTGCCCCCGCGCTTTTCGCCGAGGATAGGTCGGACGCCTTAACTCCTAAACCAGGGCGTCTTGCTCGACCGTTACAGGCGCTCACGTTTCACCGAAACCAACAGCGCCCCCGTAATGACTACTTGCCCGTCTTGCCCGGCTTCAACTTGATCGGCACGCCCGCGTAGCGCACGCCCTTGCCCTTATAGGCGTCCGGCTTGCGCAGCTTGTGCATCTCGGCGGCCACCTGGCCCAACTTCTGCTTATCTATCCCTGTGAGCGTCAGCGTCGTCTGGTACTGCTGAATGCTCGCCTTGGCCGCGACGCGTTCGGTCTTCACGTCAACGCCTTCGGGCAGCGGGAACTCGATCGGGTGCGAATAGCCGAGCGAGAAGACGATCTTGCGACCCTGCACGTCCACCTTGTAGCCGACGCCTACGACATCCATCTGGCGCGTAAAACCTTCGGTGACGCCGACGACGGCGTTGTTGGCGAGAGCGCGCGCCAGCCCGTGCTGCGCCGCCAGCTCGTCGCCGGCGCGTTCGGCTATCAACTGGTCGCCCTCCTGCTTGAAGGTGATGCCCTCGGGCACAGGCGTCTTCAAAACGCCCTTCGCGCCCTTCACTTCCAGCTCACGCTCACCGATCGTGACCGTGACGCCGCTCGGGATAGCAATAGCTTTCTTTCCAATGCGAGACATAATAACCTCAGGGATGAGGGATAAGGGATGAGGGATGAAATGGGTTGAATGAAGGCGCGTTGAGTTTTTGACTCAATAGCTCTTTATTCATCCCTCATCCCTCCGCCCTCATCCCTTAATAGATTTCTGCGAGCACTTCGCCGCCGATGTTTTCGCGGCGGGCCGTTTTACCGCTCATCAGGCCGCGAGAGGTCGAAACGATGTTGACGCCGTAGCCGCCGAGCACGCGCGGAATCTGGCCCGAGCCCATGTAGACGCGGCGACCTGGCCTGGACACTCTAACCAGGTGCGTGATCGAGCTTGTGCCGCGCGCATCGTAGCGCAGGAAGATGCGTATGTTGCGCTTCGTCCCCTCGCCCTTGATGACGAAGTTGTTGATGTAGCCCTCTTCCTTGAGGATGCGGGCGATCTCCAGTTTCAATTTCGAGGCCGGAATATCTACGCGCGAGTGCTTCGCAGCTATTGCGTTGCGGATGCGCGTCAGCATATCGGCGATAGGATCAGTCATTACTCAACTCCAAATCAGGTGTCGGGGGTTAGAGGGCCAGGGGTCGGGTTTTGTCTTAACTCTGGCCCCCGGCCCCTGATCCCTGTCCCTCCGTTTTTCTTACCAGCTCGACTTGACGACGCCCGGAATCTGTCCTTGCAGCGCCAGCTCGCGAAAGCAGATGCGGCACAGGTTGAACTTGCGCAGGTAGGCGCGCGGTCGTCCGCAGCGCTTGCAGCGCGTGTAGGCGCGCACTGAAAATTTCGGTTTCCGGTTCGCTTTCGCAATCAGTGATTTCTTTGCCATAGAACCTCGGGTGTCGGGGGCCGGGGCCGGGGAATTGTCTTCACTGTCCCCCGGCCCCCGTCCCCCGTTTTACTGTCTAAAGGGCATCCCAAGAGCCTTGAGGAGCGCCCGTGCCTGCTCGTCGTTGCGCGCGGTCGTTACTATCGAGATGTTCATGCCGCGCGTCTTGTCCACTTTGTTGAAATCAATTTCGGGGAAGATCAGCTGCTCGCGAATGCCGAGCGTGTAATTGCCGCGCCCGTCGAACGCTTTGGGCGAGACGCCGCGAAAGTCGCGCACGCGCGGCAGGGCGACCGATACCAGCCGATCAAGAAACTCGTACATGCGGTCGCCCCTCAAAGTCACCATCGTGCCGATCGGCATACCCTGGCGCAGCTTGAAGGAGGCGATCGACTTCTTCGCCTTTGTGACGACGGGCTTTTGCCCCGTGATGGCGCGCAGCTCGTCGGCCGCCGTATCCAGAATCTTTGCGTTGGCGATGGCTTCGCCCATGCCCATGTTGATAACGATCTTCTCAAGGCGCGGCACGGCCATCGGATTCTTGATCTCGAATTCCTTGGAGATGGCCGGGGCGATCTCCTTGTGATAACGCTCTTTTAATCTTGCTGCCATAACCTTTTCGCTCTCGCTTTCGCCTGGGTCTCGCCTCGATGGATTTTGAGATTTGAAATTTCAAACCTGTCGGATCAGGCGTTTCCGGGCCGCAGTCACTTTCCCGTCCTCTACTTCTCTATTGTTTGCCCGCTGGCAGCCGCCACGCGTCGCTTCGTGCCGTCGCCCTCCGTCTCATAGCGAACGCGCGTCGGTTTCCCGGATTGCGGGTCGATCAACTGCACGTTTGAAATATCTATCCAGGCCTCTTTGTCTATGATGCCGCCGCCGCGATTGCTGGCGGGGTTGGCTTTCTGGTGCTTCTTAATCATGCCCGCGCCCTCGACCTTTACTTTGCCTCGCGTGGGCGACACTTCGAGCACGCGACCGCGATGGGGCACACGCTCCGCCTTGTCGCCTTTCTTGACGAACTTGTTGTAATCCTTGCCGGCGATGACGACTACCATATCGCCCTTCTTTATCCTGGCGCGCTTGGTTCCCTTGTTCACTGTCATATCACCTCCGGCGCAAGCGAAACGATCTTCATATAATTCTTGTCGCGCAGCTCGCGCGCGACAGGGCCGAAGACGCGCGTGCCGATGGGCGTGCCGTCATCCTTGATGAGCACCGCCGCGTTCTGATCGAAACGAATGTAGGTTCCGTCTTTGCGCCGCACTTCTTTGCGCGTTCGCACGATGACGGCCGATTGCACCGTCCCCTTCTTGATCGTCCCGTCGGGCGTAGCTTCCTTGACTGTGACCTTGATGCGGTCGCCGAGGCTTGCGATCTTTCCCGTCGAGCCGCCGATCGGCATAATCATCTCCACGCGCCGCGCGCCCGAATTGTCAGCCACGTCCAAAGACGTTTGCATCTGAATCATTGCTTGCTCACTCCGTTCGCGGGGCCGGGGGCCGGGTGTCAGGGGCCGATGATTGACTCTCTTTTATCCGGCCCCTGATACCTGACACCTGTCCCCTGTTTTACTTCTCCGCCTTCTGAACGATCTCTACGACGCGCCAGCGCTTGCGGGCCGAGAGCGGCCTGGTCTCGACGATGCGCACCTTGTCGCCGATGGTCGCGCCCGTCTCGTCATGCGCCATGAATTTCGAGGTGCGGCGCACGTAGCGACGATACTTCGGGTGCTTAATCAAGCGATCGACGCGCACGACGACCGTCTTCTGCATCTTGTCGGAAGCGACGACGCCGATCTTCTGCGCGCGATTGCCGCGCCCCAGACCCGCCTCCGTGCCCGAAGCGTTGCCCGGCTGCGAGTCAACAGCGGGCGCGACCTCGTGCGCCAGCGTCTCGCCGGCCCGCGTCGCCTCCGCGACCTGCGCATCGTCGGACGTGGGCTTCACATCTTCCTGATTTTCTTCTGCCATCTCTCTACCTCTGATAAACGGTCAATAGCGTTGGCGGCGCGGGCCGGTCGGCCTCTCGCGTTCACCATCCGCCGTCAACTTCCGGCCACCATCTACTTTTGGGCCGCAAGCGCCTCGCGCTCGCGCTTGAGCGTCTGAATCCTGGCGAGCGACTTCTTCTCCTGGCGAATACGCTTGACGGCGTCAACCTCGCCGAGCGCCAGCTTGAAATTCAAGCGAAAGAGCGATTCTTTCAAACGCGCCGCCTCCGATTGCAGGTCTTCATTCGTCAGATCGCGCAGGCGATCCAGTTCTTCGCGTTTCTTGACCATCGCTAAATCGCGCCTCCTTCTTGTTCCGCGCGCGTCACAAACTTCGTCTTGATGGGTAGCTTCTGGGCTGCGAGCCGCATCGCCTCGCGCGCCACCTCCTCCGTCACGCCTTCTATCTCGTAGAGAATTCTTCCGGGCTTGACGACCGCGACCCAGTATTCGGGCGCGCCCTTTCCTTTGCCCATGCGTGTTTCCGCCGGCTTCTTTGTGACGGGCTTATCCGGGAACATGCGTATCCAGATTTTACCGCCGCGCTTGATGTGACGCGTCATGGCGATGCGCGCCGCCTCGATCTGTCGATCCGTTATCCACGCGGGCTCAAGCGATTTCAGGCCGTACTCACCGAAGCTGATCGACGCGCCGCGATTCGCCACGCCCGTCATACGCCCGCGCATCTGCTTTCGGTGCTTTACTTTTTTCGGCATCAACATAATGTTTCGCTCCGCTCAACATAGAGGCTAGATGCTGGACGCCGGATGCTAGTTTTTGGCTTTCACTAACATCCAGCATCTGACATCTAACATCTCCCTTATGTTCTATCTCCTCCGCGTGGGCGACGGTCGCCGCCGCCTCGATCTCCACGCTCGCCGTCACGGCCACCGCCCTCGCGTTCGCGGCGCGTTCGCGGACGGCGCTCGCCCTCGCGCCCGCGCGGCTCGTTGATCGGGTCGGAACCTGTCCCGCGCGCCATCGCAGCCTTCGGGTCCAGAATCTCGCCCCTGTAAATCCAGACCTTGACGCCGATTACGCCGAAGGTCGTATGGGCTTCCGCCAGCCCGTAATCGACATCCGCGCGAAGCGTATGCAGAGGGAGCTGGCCTTGCAGGTGCCACTCGCTGCGTGCGATCTCGGCCCCGTTCAGACGGCCCGAAACTTTAACCTTGATGCCCTGCGCGCCGAAGCGCAGGGATTCCTCTACGGCCTTGCGCATGGCGCGGCGAAAGGCTATGCGCTTCTCAAGCTGCGCGGCGATCTTTTCGGCCTGAAGCTGCGCGTTCAGCTCCGGCTTGTGTATCTCCTGAATGGAGACCAGGACTTCCCGGCCCGTCTTGGCCGAAAGGTCGCCCTTGAGCTTATCGATCTCAGCGCCTTTGCGCCCGATGATGATGCCGGGCCGAGAGGTGTAGATGATGATCTTCAGCCGGTTGGCCGCACGCTCAACGTCTATGTGCGAGACGCCGGCCCCGGCGAAGCGCCCCTTGAGGTCGCGCTTGAGCCGCAAATCTTCCAGGAGGTACTCGCCGAACTGCCGCTTGGCGTACCAGTGCGAGTGCCAGTCCTTGTTGTAGCCGAGTCTGAATCCGTAAGGATGAACTTTCTGACCCACTCTTATTCTCCGTTTCAGTCCGAGCGATATGCGATTGGAGATTTCAGATAGACAATCTCGAATCCCAAATTAAAAAGCGTCTATTCGGCGCTCGTAGAATCTGTGCCCGCCGCTTCTTCAGCCGTCTCACTCTTCTCGGGCGCGCTCTTCGTAGCGGCCCTTTCATTCTCCGCTTTGGGCGCGGCCCGTTTGGCGCGCGGCGCGGCTGCCGCTCCGCCGCGTTTGCGACTCTTGCTCTCGGCGAGCCTGGCCGGCTTGGCATCGTCGCCACGGCCCTTGCCGTTACTTTTGCCGTTGCCTTCTATCTTCTCGTCGTTCGAGAGCAGGATGGTGACGTGGCAGAAGTGGCGGCGCTCGCGATAGGCGCGGCCCTGCGGCGCTGGACGCATGCGGCGGCGATTCTTCGTCGGCCCACGGTCAACGAACGCGGCCTTGACCCACAGTTCATCCGGGTCTACGGCGACGTTTGCCTTCTCAGCCGCTTCGGTCGCGTTGGCGATGGCCGAGCGCACGCAGGCCTCAATCCCATCGGCCGCGCGCTTGTTCGTGTATTGCAGAATCGCCAACGCCTGGTTGACGTTCTTGCCGCGAATCATATCGACGACGAGGCGCGCTTTCTGCGCCGACCCGCGAAGATACTTTGCACTTGCTCTTGCTTCCATAATCCAACCTCAGTGACAAGTGACTAGCCTGGACTAAGCTTTTAACTTGTCACTCGTCACTTGTCACTTATCACTATTTTCTGGCTACCTTCGCAGACTTCTCTGCCTTCGTGCCCGAATGGCCTTTGAACGTGCGCGTGGGCGCAAACTCGCCGAGCTTGTGGCCCACCATGTTCTCCGTGACGTAGACGGGCAGGTGACGCTTGCCGTTGTGCACGCCGAAGGTCAAACCGACCATGTCGGGCGTGATGGTCGAACGCCGCGACCAGGTCTTGATGGCCGGGGGCCGCGCCGCACCGGCACGAATCCGCTCCACAGCCTTCTGAACGCTACCGTCTACGAACGCACCTTTTTTAACTGAACGCGCCATATTCGTTTCGCTTCGCTCCACTTAAGGGATGAGGGCCGCAGGGATGAGGGATGAAGAAGAGCATTCATCCCCGTTTATTCATCCCTCATCCCTCATCCTTCATCCCTTATTTGACTCTTCTATCGCGCACGATCATCTTCTGCGTGCGCTTGTTGCTGCGGGTCTTGTATCCGCGCGTCGGCTGTCCCCATGGCGTGACAGGATTTCGGCCGCCGGAGGTCTTGCCTTCGCCGCCGCCGTGCGGGTGGTCAACGGGGTTCATGGCCACGCCGCGCACGTGCGGGCGAATGCCCTTCCAGCGCGAGCGTCCGGCCTTGCCGAACGAGACGTTTTCGTGCTCGACGTTGCCGACCTGTCCGACGGTCGCCATGCACACGACTGGGACGCGACGGACTTCGCCCGAAGGCATACGCAGCTGCGCGTAGTCGCCCTCCTTGGCGACCAGCTGGGCGAACGCCCCGGCGCTGCGGGCCATCTGCCCGCCCTTGCCGGGCCTGAGCTCTATGTTGTGAATCTGCGTTCCCAGGGGGATGTTGCGAATCGGCAGGGCATTGCCCGGCAGAATATCAGCCTCGGCCCCGCTCATCACGGTCTTGCCCACTTCGAGCCCGGAGGGCGCGATGATGTAGCGCTTCTCGCCGTCCAGGTAAGTGATGAGCGCTATATGCGCCGAGCGATTCGGGTCATACTCGATCTGTGTGACGCGACCGGGCACGCCCGCCTTATCGCGCTTGAAATCGATGATGCGATAAAAGCGCTTGTGGCCGCCGCCGCGACGCCTGACGGTAATGCGACCGTCACTGTTGCGACCCGAAATGCGCGTCTTCGGCTCAAGCAGAGACTTCTCGGGCTCGGCCCCGGCCGTTAACTCATCGCGCGTCAAGTAGGTCTGGTAACGACGCGCCGGCGATGTCGGTGTAA